>VGTH01000023.1 GCA_016874755.1 Deltaproteobacteria bacterium
CCTCAGTGTGCTTTTCTCTCATCGGCGTATCCTTTCCTGCCTGCGCCAACAGGCAGCCTTTCGTTTTTAGATTCGCGAAAGGGTACGCCTACCTATTTCCTATTTCCACACGCTTTGATCATAGCTCGGGGATCAACGTAAGAAAAGCTTGAGTCGGCGATTTTGTTGAGAGTACGTAAAAAACAGTGTAGCTTAAAGCATAAATCAAGTTTGTTGATCGGCTTATTGTATGGTGAACCCGGCGTCTAACGGCGATTCTCGATTCGGTCAAGAACAACTCCTGGCCGACACGGTTGTGCTGACGCAGCTCGATAAAGCGGTCGGTTGGGCGCGTAAGTACTCGCTGTTTCCTTATCCGTTTGCGACGGCGTGCTGCGCCATGGAATACATGGCGCTGTCGATGTCACCCTACGACATCGATCGCTTCGGCGCCTTGCTGCCGCGCTTTAGTCCGCGCCAAGCCGACTTGCTCATGGTGATCGGCACGGTCAACCACAAATTATCGCCGGTGTTGAAGCGTGTCTACGAACAAATGTCCGAGCCCAAATGGGTGATGGCATTTGGTGCTTGCGCCGCCAGCGGTGGCTTTTACGACAACTACGCGACGGTGCAAGGAATCGATCGGATCATTCCCGTCGATGTCTATGTCCCGGGGTGTCCGCCGCGCCCGGAGGCGGTGCTCGACGGACTAATGGAACTCCAAAGTCGCATCGCCGCGCGGAAACAACCGATCTAATAACCCGCTTGTCTGCACCGATGGCTGATACCGAAGGCCCGCTTCCGGAAAATTCCTATCACCACGGAACCATCACCAAGCTCTTTCCATCGAACAACATGGGGATTGTGCGCATTGAGAGCGGCCGCGAAGTGCCGTTTTCCTATGAGTTTGTCATCCTACTCGGGCGAGCCAAGTCGCCGCTGGACCTCACCGAGGGTGAAGCGGTTGGCTACGATTTGGGTTGGACACCGAAGGGGATGATGGTTACCAAAATCAAGACCTATCCCAAGCAGCCGAGCTGAGCCGCCCCGGCTTAAAACGGCAGGGTGCTCAGAGCAAGAATCTGCCGTCCTAAGATCTCGCCGACAAAGACTCCAAGGAGCGCGATATAGAACAGCCCCGTCGCCGCCATGGTGTGCGGAATCAAAAGCGTCCGCCAAATCATCCATGACAGCACCAACGGCGCGCCTTGCCCGACGATCACGCGCAGCGTCAGCAACGTCGAGTGTTTGCGCCAAAGCGTATTTAGGGCGTTGGTGCTGGCAGTGGTACCGAGGAACGAAATGGCCAGTGGCGCCAGCACCATGAAGACACTCTGCGCGATCAGCGCGTAAACAAAAAAGCGAAACACTTTGACGAATGGATCGAGACTCTGGCCGGTGTCGATCAAGTACCAATGGCCGATCAACATGCCTACGGTCACGCTGCCAAGCAGCAGCGCGGAGAGAAAGAAACTCGTCGGATAGATAAGCGCTTCGACCGAAAAAAACGCAGCGGAGTAGAAGCTGTGGGCACTGCAGACAAGGCCCGCGATGCCGGAGAGAATGGCGCCGGCGAAACTACGGGCGCGAAATTTTTGCCGTTCTCCCCATAGCGAAATCACGTAACCGACATAGCAGAGCACGTAGACCGCGTGGAAGATAACTTCCAGGAGCACGATGGCGGAAAAATCCGTCGCCAGGCTATGCTGATAGAAGCTGCTCTTGCCCCACAGCCCGAGAATAGCGATGAAGCACAACACTCCGGCGGTGGATTTGTAAAAGGCGCGATCCAGTTCGTGAAACGGTGTCGCCGCGAGGGCGAGCAGTCCGCCGAGCGCCACCTGGTAAAAGAAAATCAGAAAGCTGCTGGAAAATCCCTGCATGGAAGGTCAAGCCGGCGGTTTTTGCGCGCTATGCAAGCAGACCGCGCCATTGAGAAACTTACGAATGGCGACGTTGCGAAAACCGGCAGCCGCGATCATGCCGGCCACTGTCTCCGGCGAGTGAAATTGGCGCACCGATCGAGAGAGGTAGCTATAAGCGTTGCGGTCGCCGGCCAAGGCGCCGCCGATCCATGGCACCAAGCGATAAAAGTAAAGATTGTAAAACGGTGCAAACCAACGCGCCGTCGGCGGAAACATGTCTAGAGAAACAAAGCGCGCGCCCGGCTTCATGATGCGAAACGCTTCGGCGAAAAACCGCGGCAGATCGGAAACGTTGCGCAACACGAAGGCCGTCATCGCGCCATCACAGGCAGCACTTTTGATCGGCGCAGCCATGGCGCTACCCAGGACGAAAGTGGTTTGAGCGCCGTGCGAAATTCGCCGCTTCTTGTGCTGGGCGAGCTGCAGCATGGGCAAAGAAAAATCCAGCCCGACGATGCGCACGCGGCCGGCGGTGCGCTTGGCGGCGGCAAACGTAAGATCGCCCGTGCCGGCGCCCAAGTCGAGAACGATGTCGCCGGGCTGGGTGGCCAATGTGCGAATCGCTTCGGCCCGCCAACGATTGTCTAAGCGAAAACTGATGACCCGATTGAGCAGGTCATAGCGACCGGCGATGCGGTCGAAAATGGATTGAACTGCGCGATCTCTCGAATTATCCAGGGCAAGCATCCGATGGTGGCAGGGCAGACTCAGCGCGCGTGCGCAGCTGCGGGCTGGCGCCGGCTAAAAATCTCGATCGATGATCAACTGGACCAAAGTCTTCAAGCCGTTACGGTAGCGTGAAGGCGGGAGTTTCTTAAGCGACTTGAGAGCATCGGCGGCGTATTGTTTGGCCAACAGTGTGGCCTCCGAGATGGCGTCGCTGGAGCGAATCAGGGCCAGTGCGGCGCTAATTTGCTCTTCGGTCGGCTGATTTTGCTCAAAGGCTTCGCAAACCTCCGGAGCGCCGGCATTGACGGCGAGGATAATCGGCAGCGACGGGTTGCCGTCGCGCAGGTCGATGCCCGTGGGCTTGCCCAAGAGCTCCGCATGTCCGGTGACGTCGAGAATATCGTCGACCATTTGAAAGGCGATGCCCATTTTCAGGCCGTAGCCTTCCGTATCCGCCACGGCTGCCGAATTGGCGCCGGCTAGGTGGGCACCGATCTTGGCGCCGGTCTGAAACAACGAGGCGGTTTTGCGCGTGACGATTTCAATATAGTCGTCAATGGTGACCGCGCGATTACGATTGAAGTGGCCTTGCAGCATTTCGCCTTCGGTCAACATGGCGCAGGCATCGGCGGTCCACTCGACAACGGTGTCGTCAAACTTGCCGGCGAACTCGAAGGCTTTGATGAAAAGAAAATCGCCGGCGACCAAAGTGGATTTTAGACCGAACTTCTTAAACGCGGAAATCTTGCCGCGGCGGGTTTCTGCGCCGTCGATGATGTCGTCATGCAGCAGGGTGGCTGTGTGAATCAGTTCGATGGCGGTGGCGATATCGACAATGTCCTGGGTACGTTTGCCGCCAAAGGCGAGAAACGCCAGCAAGGTGATCAGAGGGCGCACCCGCTTGCCGCCGCCATCAATCAAATGCGCGGCGATGTCGGTAAGACCTTGCTCGCGCGAACGAATGGCACGCGTGAGGCTTTGCTCGACCAATTGCAGTTCTTCAGCGACGTAACTAAAAGGATCGGTGGCGCCTTGTAGTGAAGGAATTCGCCGTTCCGTTACCCGCGATGCCGTGTGGTTGGCGGTGACGGACTTAGATTTTGTCTCTTGAATCAGAATGGCTCCGTTTATTTTTCAGGAAGGGAAGTTAGCCAGAAAAATGGCATAGATCACCGGTTAGGTCAAGCTAATTGCGCGCAACAAAAGGCATCGTGACCCACGCCTCGCAAGTGATATGGCATGAAAATCGTCTCGCCTTAAGTTGCGCACTCTGCAGCTGTCGTCGCTGGTGAGAAGTGTGTCGCGAAGGAACCTGGAGAGGGTCTCGGCGAACCGAATATTTCCCCACGATGGCAACTGCCGATCTCCCCCGCCCGTTGGTGACACAGGGCAGCCGATACCGGTCAGAATATCCGGAAAAAATGGCTCTGTGGCTGAGGTTAGGCTCAACCGCACTGATGTTGCAGTTGACAATTTTATTGACCGATGACATAAGAAGTTTAAGTATTTTAGTCTTGCCGCCTTAGTTTTTTAACTTGTTAGACCGTATAGATTTAAAAATACTTTCTATTCTTCAGAACCGTGGGCGTTCTCGTCTGGCGGACATCGCTGAAGAAGTAGATTTGTCGGCGCCAGCGGTGATGGAGCGAGTGAAGAAGCTCGAGGCCAACGGCGTCATTCGCGGTTATCAAGCGTTGCTCGATGCCAAGCAAGTTGGCAAAGACATAGCGGCTTTTATCGGCGTTTCGATCGGCCATCAGCGCGACATCGATCGGTTCGCCGCGCACATGATGCAACATCCCGACGTTCTGGAATGTCATCACGTGACCGGCGACGAGAGTTTCATTCTCAAAGTTAAAGCGGCGAACACCAGCGCATTGGAAAAGCTCTTGGCGCAGATTCGCTCGGTCGAAGGTGTCACCCGGACGGTGACCAAAGTGGTTTTGTCGACCGCGAAAGAAAGCCAAGTCTTGGAGTTGGATGCTTGTTTGGCGGAAAATTCGAGCGGCAAAAGAAGCAAGCAGTAGAGTAAGAATTCATCGGTAGAAGGGCAAGTGTATGAAGCAATCAGGACCGCCGGAAAAGCAGGGACTGTATGATCCGCGCTTTGAGCATGACGCCTGCGGCGTTGGCTTTGTCGTCAACATCAAAGGAGTCAAATCCCACGAAATCGTCGAGCAGGCGCTCACGGTATTGCAAAATCTCGATCACCGCGGCGCCTGCGGCTGCGAGGAAAACACCGGCGACGGCGCCGGCATCTTGCTGCAAGTGCCGCACAAGTTTCTCGCGCAAGCTTGCGAGGGGCTGGGTTTCAAGCTCCCCGATCCGGGCGAATATGGCGTCGGTATGCTGTTCCTGCCTGACGATCGCAAACAGCGCCCCAAGTTCGAAAAGATGATCGAGAAGATCATCGTCGAAGAGGGCCAGAAGGTTCTCGGCTGGCGCAAGGTTCCCACCGACAACCTTTATCTCGGTGAGACGGCAAAGGCCTGCGAGCCGTTTGTGCGCCAGGTTTTCATTGGCCGCGGCGAGGGCGTTGCCGACGAGCTAGCCTTCGAGCGCAAGCTTTACGTGATTCGGCGCCGCGCCGAGAATGCGATTCGCTACGACAAGCTGCCGGGCGGCGACTTTTTCTACGTGCCGAGTATGTCGTGCCGAACAATTATTTACAAAGGCATGCTGACGCCGCGCCAGGTGGTGACTTTTTATCCTGATCTTTCCGACCCAGAAATCGAAAGTGCCATTGCCGTGGTGCATTCGCGCTTTAGCACCAATACGTTTCCCAGCTGGGGCCGGGCGCATCCCTACCGCTATTTGATTCACAACGGCGAGATCAACACGCTGCGCGGCAACGAAAATTGGATGCACGCGCGCCAGGGCATGCTGGCCAGCGGTATCTTCGGCACCGATTTGCGGAATATCTTCCCGATCATCCAGGAGGACGGCAGCGACTCGACCAAGTTCGACAATTGTCTGGAGTTCTTGGCGTTGAGCGGCCGGTCGCTGCCCCATGCGGTGATGATGATGATTCCCGAGCCATGGGAAAATCACGAGAGCATGGACCCCGCCAAGCGGGCTTTTTACGAGTATCACTCAAGCTTAATGGAGCCGTGGGACGGACCGGCATCGATCGCGTTTACCGACGGCACGGTGGTCGGCGCGGTGCTCGATCGTAACGGCTTGCGGCCGTCGCGCTACTACGTCACCAAGGACGATCTCGTCATCATGGCTTCGGAAGTCGGAGTGCTCGACGTGCCGCCGGAGCGAGTGTTGGAGAAGCGTCGCCTGCAGCCCGGCCGGATGTTTTTGGTTGACACCAGCGAAGGGCGCATCATCAGCGACGATGAAATTAAGCAAGAAATGGCTAAGGCCCAGCCCTACGCAAAATGGCTCAAGGAAAATCTAGTCCACTTCGAGGATTTACCCGCAGCCGAAGAAAAACAGCCGGTGGCCAATCACCAGGCGACGCTGCAGCGTATGCAAGCGTTCGGCTACAACTTTGAAGACCTGCGCATCAACCTGGGGCCTATGGCACAAAACGGTATTCAGCCGGTCGGTTCCATGGGCACGGACACGCCGTTGGCCGTGTTGTCGGACAAGCCGCAGCTGCTTTACAACTATTTCAAAGAATTGTTCGCCCAGGTGACCAACCCGCCCATCGATCCGATTCGCGAGGAGTTGATTACTTCGACAACGCTGACGCTGGGGAGCGAAGGGAACTTGATCGAACCCAAGCCGGAGAGCTGCCGGCAGTTGCGCTTACACGATCCGATTCTGCGCGATGGCGAATTGGCCAAGCTCCGGCAGATCAATTTGCCGGGTGTCAGTTCGGCGACTCTGCCGATTCTGTTCAATCCTCAGGAAGGCAGAGCGGGCCTCGAAAAAGCTTTGGAGGCATTGTTCAAGGCCGCGGACGCGGCGATCCAAAAGGGCACGACTATTTTGATTTTGTCGGACCGCGGTGTCGACCGCAGCCATGCGCCGATTCCGGCATTGCTCGCCTGCGCCGGCTTGCATCATCATTTGATTCGCGCCGGCACGCGCGCGCGGGTTGGTCTCGTGTTGGAGTCGGGTGAACCGCGTGAAGTGCATCACTTCTGTTTGCTCTTGGGCTACGGTGCCCAAGCGATCAATCCCTATCTCGCCTACGAGAGTCTGAACGACATGATCGACCAAGGCCTGTTGAAAGACATCAGCTACGCCGACGCGGTGAAGGGCTATAACAAAGCCGTTTACAAAGGTGTGGTCAAAGTCATGGCTAAGATGGGCATCTCGACGGTGAAATCCTACTGCGGCGCGCAGATCTTCGAAGCTGTCGGCTTGGGCCAAGAGTTGGTCGACAAATATTTCACCTGGACACCGTCCCGCGTCGGCGGTATCGGCCTCGAAGAAATTGCCGGCGAAGCTCAGCGGCAGCACGGGCGGGCCTATCCGACCTATCCGTTGAACGGCCACACGTTAGAAGTTTACGGCCAGTATCAATATCGCAAAGACGGCGAACTGCATCTGTTCAATCCGCGCACGATCCATCTTTTGCAGAAAGCCTGCCGCATCAACGACTATCGGACATTCAAAGAGTACACCGGCTTGATCGATGACCAGTCCGAAAGAATGGCGACACTGCGCGGCTTGATGGAATTGAAATATGCCAAACAGCCGATTCCCATCGACGAAGTGGAACCGGTGGAATCGATCGTCAAGCGTTTCAAGACCGGCGCCATGTCCTACGGCTCCATCAGCAAAGAAGCTCACGAGGCACTGGCGATCGCGATGAATCGCCTGGGCGGCAAGAGCAACACCGGCGAGGGCGGTGAAGATCCGGCGCGCTATACCCTCGAGGCCAACGGCGATTCGAAAAACAGCGCGATCAAGCAGGTCGCGTCCGGCCGCTTTGGTGTGACGAGTTACTATCTAACTCAAGCGCGAGAATTGCAGATCAAGATGGCGCAGGGCGCCAAGCCGGGTGAGGGCGGCGAGCTGCCGGGCCGCAAAGTTTACCCTTGGATCGCAAAGGTGCGACACTCGACGCCCGGCGTTGGCTTGATCTCGCCGCCGCCGCATCATGATATTTACTCGATCGAGGACTTGGCGCAGCTGATTCACGACTTGAAGAACGCCAACCATCATGCGCGCATCAGCGTGAAGCTGGTCTCCGAGATCGGCGTCGGCACGATTGCGGCCGGCGTCGCCAAAGGCCACGCCGACGTCGTGCTGATTAGCGGCCACGATGGCGGCACCGGTGCTTCGCCGCAGACGAGCATCAAGCATGCGGGCTTGCCGTGGGAGCTCGGCTTGGCGGAAACGCATCAGACGTTGGTCATGAACAATTTGCGCAGCCGCATCGTCGTCGAGACCGACGGTCAGTTGAAAACCGGCAGGGACGTCGTCATCGCGGCTCTGCTTGGCGCCGAAGAGTTCGGGTTCGCGACCACGGCGCTGGTGACACTGGGTTGTATTATGATGCGGGTTTGTCACCTGGATACCTGCCCTGTCGGTGTGGCGACGCAAAACCCTGAGTTGCGCGCGAAGTTTGCCGGTGACCCAGCCTATGTCGTCAACTTTATGCGCTTTATCGCGCAGGAGATGCGCGAGCATATGGCGAAGTTGGGCTTTCGCACGATCAACGAAATGGTCGGTCGCACCGATATGCTTGAAGTGCGTCGCGCGGTAAGTCACTGGAAGGCCAAAGGTCTGGACTATGCCGCGATTCTCTACCAGCCCAAGGTGGGACCGGCGGTTGGGCGTTATTGTCAGATCTCGCAGAACCACGGTTTAGAGAACGCGCTCGACAATCAAGTGCTGCTCGATCTTGCGGCCCCTGCGTTGGAGCGCGGCGAGAAGGTCAAAGCCAAGCTCGACATTCGCAATACCAATCGTGTGGTCGGTACCATTCTTGGCAGCGAGGTGACGCGCAAGCACGGCCCGCACGGTTTGCCGGAAGACACCATCCATTTTCACTTCCAAGGTTCGGCGGGGCAGAGCTTCGGCGCCTTCATCCCGCCGGGTATGACGCTGGAACTAGAAGGCGACGCTAACGACTATTTTGGCAAGGGACTTTCGGGTGGCAAGTTGGTGCTCTATCCGCCGGAGGGGTCTACTTTTGCACCGGAAGAGAACATCATCGTCGGCAATGTGGCGTTTTATGGAGCGACCAACGGTGAAGCCTACATTCGCGGCATGGCCGGTGAACGCTTTGGCGTGCGCAACAGCGGTGTGCGCGCCGTAGTCGAAGGAGTGGGCGATCATGGCTGCGAATACATGACCGGCGGGCGTGTCGTCGTCATCGGCAAGACCGGCCGCAACTTTGCAGCCGGTATGTCGGGCGGCATCACCTATGTGCTCGATGAAGACGGCAGCTTCAAGAATCGCTGCAACTTCGAAACGGTGGATCTCGAGCCGCTCGATGCGCGCGACGCTCAGGAAGTCGAAGAGCTGCTTAAGCGCCACGCCATGTACACGCGCAGCGCGCGCGCCTGGAAGATTCTTGCGCTGTGGGAAGAGAACGCGCCCAAGTTCGTCAAGGTCATGCCGCGCGACTATCGGCGTGTCTTCGAGGCGCTGCAAGAGGCCGAGGCCAAGGGTCTCACCGGCGATGACGCGCTGATGGCGGCGTTCGAAGCGAACAAAAACGATGCGTCGCGGGTGAGCGGCAACTAGCGTAGTGTCTCACTAATAAACGTGCTTATTGTTGTGACACGCTCGCATGTTTTTCACCACGAAGATCACGAAGGGACACGAAGTTCGGAAAAGTTTTTTCCCCTTACTTTCGTGTGTTCGTGGTGAGTTTTACCGGCGAGTATTTTGCGAAGAGAAAGCTGAAGAGATGGGTAAACCGACTGGATTCATGGAGTTTGACCGGGAGCTGCCGCAGGACCGCTCGCCGTTGGAACGCGTTAACGATTGGCAGGAGTTTCACGAGCACTTTTCGGTGGCGAAGTTGCAGCAACAAGGCGCGCGCTGCATGGATTGCGGCATTCCGTTTTGCCACACGGGCCAATTGATTAGCGGCATGGCGTCGGGCTGTCCAATTAACAATTTGATCCCAGAGTGGAACGATTTAGTTTATCGCGGTCTGTGGAAAGAGGCCCTGGAGCGTTTGCATAAGACCAATAACTTCCCCGAATTTACCGGCCGGGTTTGTCCAGCGCCCTGCGAAGGCTCCTGTGTCCTTGGCATTAACGAGTTGCCAATCACCATCAAAAACCTCGAGTGTTCAATCATCGACAATGGTTTCGAGAAAGGTTGGGTGACGGCTGAGCCGCCGGTAAAGCGCACGGGGAAAAACGTGGCAGTGATCGGTTCGGGCCCGTCGGGTCTCGCCTGCGCCGCCCAGCTCAATCGCGCTGGTCATCAGGTGACGGTCTACGAGCGCGCCGACCGCATCGGTGGTTTGTTGATGTACGGCATACCCAACATGAAATTAGATAAAAACGTTGTCCAACGGCGCCTCGATTTGATGACCGCGGAAGGTGTGAAGTTCGTGACCAACGCTCATGTTGGCGTGGATGTTTCGGCGGCTGAGCTGAAGGCTCAAAATGATGCCATAGTCATTTGCACGGGTGCCACCAAGGCCCGTGACTTGCCGATCCCCGGCCGCGAGCTCAAAGGCATCTACATGGCGATGGATTTTCTCCGCGCCAACACCAAGAGCCTGCTCGATTCAAATCACAAAGACGGCAGCTATATTCCAGCCAAAGACAAGCATGTCATCGTGGTCGGCGGTGGCGACACCGGCACAGACTGTGTTGGCACGTCGATGCGCCATGGCTGCAAGAGTTTGACGCAACTGGAAATCTTGCCGCGCCCGGCCGATAGCCGCCAAGCCGACAACCCATGGCCGGAGTGGCCCAAGGTGTACAAGCTCGATTACGGCCAGGAAGAAGCGGCCGCGCGCTTTGGCGCCGACCCGCGGGTTTATCTCACCACCGGTGAGAAGTTCGTCGGCGATGAGAACGGCAACGTTAAAGAGCTGCACATCTACGACGTTGAGTGGGCGAAAAACGAGCAAGGCGCATTTATTCCCAAAAGGGTGCCGGGTACCGATAAGATTCTGAAAGCTGACCTGGTTCTACTCGCGATGGGTTTTTTGGGTCCGGAAGATCCGGTGCTCACGCAGTTGGGCGTTGAGCGCGATCCGCGCAGCAACGCCAAGGCCGAGTACGGCCAATTCAACACCACTGTCCCGGGGATTTTCGCGGCGGGCGATTGCCGGCGTGGCCAAAGCCTGGTCGTGTGGGCGATCAACGAGGGGCGGGGCGCGGCACGTGAATGCGATCGCTATTTGATGGGACAGACCAACCTGCCGTAAGTGACACGCGACGACAACTCCCCGGAAGTTGCCGTTTTTTGGCGGCGATTTTCATGGACCGATTCGCTCGCTGCTATTCCCTGCTGTCGGCTCGACTACGGTAAAGATCCTTCCTCGTGGGCTTCGGCGAGCTTTGGGCCTTTTTGGCACCGTCATTGCTCAGGGTCACCATGCCGCAATCATAGCTCTAACGGTAGGTGACGATGAAGCGAAGCTCCTACGGAAATTTGGCTCTTTTGGAAACCGAAAGCGCAGCAGATCAGCAGTCTCCAGCACCTGCGCAAAACTACTCATTTCCGAAGTTTCTGCGGGCTTTGGGGCAGGCTTTGGATGCACAAAACTTAGCGACGTTCGAAATGACCTATCACAGCGGGGTCTACGTCGTGCGCAACGCGGCGTTGCAGCGGTCTTCGTTAAGAAGTCTGGTGCAAAGTGTGGTTGCGAGTTTTGGCTATCTGTTGGAGACACCGAAGTCGAAACGGCCTAAGGCGCAGTCGTTCGAGATCCAATACTCCCACGAAGATTTGTTGCAATTGGACGACGAAGCGCGCAGCCAACGCGGCCATCGCCATGAAACTCCGGACCCGTTTACGCTGGCGGAAAAGCTCCGCAGTGTCGGCTCGCTGATCGATGCCGATCCGAAGCGTTCTTTGGTGAGCGTCACCAATGACGGCAAGCAATTGAAAATACGCTATGAGCAGGAGCCGGGTGAGATACGTGAGGAGACGCGGCGCATGGAGCATCACTTCCGGGCGTGGAAAGGCATGTTCCAGCAACGTAAGAAGCGTCTGAAGCGAGCCAATTGATCGTCAAAAGATTCTACAAGCAAGAACGGCGGGCCAGCGAGCCCGCCGTTGCTTTTTCAACGCCAGAGTCGATTACTTCACCCAGAGCACGTTCAAGTCGCCGATATTCGGCAGCAGTCCCAAGCCAATCCCCGACTGCAGAATCCTATTCTGCGACTGGAAGAAGCTGTCGCCCCATTTGTCGGAAAAATTCTCTTTGTTGACCTTGATGCCGGCCGCCACTTCTTCGGGCATGCTCAGGTTGAAAAATTCTTTCGCCTTGGACTTAAAGAAGTCTTCGTCGTGCTGATCGGGCTCGGTAAAAGACGTGGATAGATGAGATAGAGCAGCGACCAGATAACGATGACGCTGGCGATCGCCAAGAGCGGCGGCAGGATTCTACCGAGTCAGTCGCGCCCAGTGGATCGGCTGAAAACCGGCAGGGTTTCAGCACCCGCCACGTTCGCCGAGGGTGCCGGCATCGTTGCTTGAGTATTTTGTTCGAAGGCCACTGATTAGATTAGTGCAATAGAAAGAGCCTCGAAGTCAGTCGAATGGCGTCGTCTGATTTCCTCGCGTAAAGCGCGCAAAGGCCGCGAAGTCTCGCAATGGGTGTGGTGGAGCGCAATTCATCGCGCCCGCTCGCTCAACGCTGATTCTGCTGCTGTTGGCGCAGCCGGTCGAGCTCCTGCTGCATGTAGGTCTTGCGGTTCTGCTCTTGTAAAAGATCCATTTGCTGCTGGCGCTGCAGCTCGCGAACCTGTTCTTGCTGGCGCGCCGGATTGGTTTCGCGCCGCGCTCGCTCGATTTGCAGCTGGTTCTGCAGGCGTTCGAGCTGCTGGTCGGTCCTCATTTGGTCGAACTGCCGCTGCAGTTGGCTGGCTTGCGGCTGTGTAGTGACAGCGCGGGGTGCTTGCTGTTTCAGGCTATTCAGTTGTTGCTGCGTATCGTTTAGTTGCTGGTCGCTCTTGAGGTTCTCAAGCTGCTGTGCGCGCTCCAACTCTTTAAGCTGTTGCTGCTGCTTGGCTTTGTCGTTTTCCTGTTTGAGCTCCTCGGTTGCCTCGGCGGCGCTAGCGGGCGCTGCGGGAATCAGCGATATGGCCAACCAGAAAAGCACGGAGAGCGCTATTTGTCTCATAAGAGAAGCGTGACAATTGGCTACGGTCATTGCAACAGGGCTCGTTGTCACCGGGGTGTCGGCAGCATCGAGAAATCGACCAGCTTGTCAGGGTCGATGTCCTCCGCGACGGGCCTTCCCTCGCGCAGCAGGTTCAAATAGCTGCGCACTTTCTTGGTCGGGACGCTGCCGTCAGAGAACATCGCGACCATGGTTTCGTAGGAACGCTCCGCCTCACCGGCGCTGAGCTTGAACTTTTGCACGATCATTTTTACCGCCTCGGCACGGTTGTTTTTCTGCCAGGCCACCGCGTCAAGTACCGCGGCATTAGTGCGGCGAATGCGCTCGCGCTGGGCGCGGACCTCAGCCTGCGAAGTAAACAATCCAACGTAGGGAATGTCGACGAGGTCGCCCAGGAAGAGAAATTTCTTATAGCCAGCGGTCACCGCCTTTTCATCGAAGGGCGGGCTCAATACGGCGCCGACAACCTGGTTGGTTAGAAGGGTGGTGAAGCTATTGGAAGTGCCACCGGTGGTAACCAGGCCCACTTGCTTTTCGTCGAGGCCGAGCTTTCGCAACCCCGCGCGGCCGTAATAGTAAGGCGACGAGCGAATATCGGAGATGGCGATGCGCTTACCGATGAGGTCTTGGCCTTTGGCGATGTCTTTGTTGGTGACCAAAACCCACGGGGCGTCGCGGTACAGTGACAAGACGACAACTAATGGCAATCCGGCGACGGCTGCGTTGATGGCAGATTGCGGCGAGGTGAAAAAATTGATGTTGCCATTCAAAATCGCCTGCGGCCCCAAGGCGCTGCGCATTTGAATGTATTCAACCTCGAGGCCGTGTTTGGCGTAGAAGCTTTTTTCCTTGGCGATGTCGAAGGGCAGCGTGGATACCGCGGAGGAGGGATAGCCGATGCGAATCTTGTTTGACGCATCGGCGGCATGCGCGATGGTTGCTAACATGGTTAGTCCGAGCGCGAGGACGAACTTGAGGATCGCCAACCCGATGTAGGGGCAACCCCCTGCGGTTGCCCGCCTGGAGGGCAGGCACAGGGGCCTGCCCCTACGAAAAATGGTCGTCGACATTTTTGTTACATTCTTTGCAGTCCGTAATAGGTCGCGCAGTTGTCCCATAAGATTTTTCGTTTGTCTTCGCCGGTAAACGGCAGTTCAAGAAAACGCTCCACCGCTTTCGGATACTTGGTATCGACGTGGGGAAAGTCGGTGGAAAAAATCAGCCGTTCGTTACCGAGAAAATCGATGGCGTATTTTCCCGGCTCTTCGTCGCACTCGACCGACGCGTAGCATTGTCGTTTAAAATAGAAACTGGGCGGATGCTTCAAGCCGGGCGCCCACTGATCGCCATATTGTTCCCAATGCTCATCGAGGCGCCAGAGCAAGAACGGCAGCCAACCGCAATTGCCTTCGAGAAAGGCGATGCGCAGCTTGGGATGGCGGTCGAGAATGCCACCGCCGCAAAAACTGCCGACGGCGAGCATCTGCTCGACCGGATGGGCGTAAGTGTGGCGCAGCATGAAATCGTAGCCGAAGTTATCGCCCGATTGGCGCGCCAGTGAGTTGTTCGCCTCATGAAATCCTAGCGCGACGTTTAGTTCTTCGAGCGCGCTCCAGAGCGGTTCATAGTACGCGTCATGCCAATTGTGACCGTTGACGATGTTGGCGCGCAGGAAAATCGCCCGAAAGCCCAACTGCTTGACGCAGCGCTCGGCTTCTTTGATGGCGCTGTCGACGTCGAACGGCGAGACCATGCCCGCGCCGATCATCTTGCTGCGGTCCGCGTCGCAGAAGTCATAGAGCCAATCGTTGTAGGCCCGTGCCAACGCAGCGGCGAAATCGGCATCGAGCTCCGGGATGCTAAGCACGTTCAGTCCGCGACTGGGATAGAGAATCGCCAAATCGAGTCCTTCCTCGGCCATAGCGTCGAGCTGAACCTGCGGCGTCCAGCCGCGCGCTTTGTGCGGCGCAAAGAGTTTCTGGTTCTTGTGAAAAATATATCCCGGCGGCGGCAGCGTGCCCAGTGGTGGATCGACCGGGCGTCCCCAGGCTTTGCCGTCCGGCCCGACCATGCGCAAGTCGCGCACATGTTCGGTCATACCGATCGGCGCGCGGTCTCTAAATCTTTTATCGATATAGCGCTGCCAGAGATCGGCCGGCTCCAAAATGTGCATGTCGCTGTCTAAAGCTTTGTAACCGTGCTTCATAGGACCTCAAGATTGGGATTCGTCGCAATATATTTTGCCGCGTACTCGGCATCGACCTCGGCGCGCAGTTTTACCTGTGCAGCCTCTTCCTGAAGTTGAAATCCCACCGTGTAGGCCGACAGATTCTCCCAACCGTGGTTGATCGCTTCAACAAGGTTTTGTTCGTTTATTGAGGCCAATGGCAATGGCACGTTTAAAGCACGCCCGAGCGCTGTCGCTAGACCAACATCTTTGCGCAACAGTTTGAGCGGAAATGTATCGGTTTCGTAGTTTCCGGTGAAAACATTCTGCGGCACCTGCACGTGCAGCACGTGCATGCGCCCGACCATGCCGCGACGCACGCACTCCCAAAGCGCTTTCGTGTCGACGCCGGCTTTGACTCCCAGGGTGAGACCTTCGGAGATGGACTGTGCGATCGTGCTGTTGATCATCTGGTGGACGAGCTTGCAGATACTACCCGATCCCAGTGGGCCGGCGTGAATTACCTGATCGCCAAAGGCCGAAAGCACTGGCTTGGCGCGCTCGAAGACCTCCGGCGCGGCGCCGACCATTACTTCGTGAATTCCCCGTGCTGCACCGGGTTGACCGGAGGCGACGGGAGCGTCGAGCACGAACGCGCCTTTGGCGCGAAAAAGCGGTTCGAGCTTGCGGATCAACGCCGGCGGACTGGTGGAGATGTCGATGTAGATGGACTTGGCGCGGATGCCCTGGAGAACGCCGCCGTCGCCGCAGGCGACTTTCTCGACATCCGCCGGCATTGGCAGCGCGCTGATGATAACGTCGCTTTGGCGCGCCAGCTCGGCTGCCGAATGTGCCGCCGTGGCGCCGCGCTCTAAGAACGGCTTCATCGCGTCGGCGCGCAGATCATAAACGACCATCGGAAAGCCGGTCTGTTGAATGTGGCCGGCGACGGGGCCGCCCATATTGCCGAGTCCGATAAAACCAATTGTTTCCATGCGTGCTCCTTGATTATGCTAAAATCATTCGGAGTCCCTCGACAAGCTCAAGACGAACGGAATCAGAGTTGAAATCGTTCATAGGACGTCCGTTCATAGCAGCCTGTCGAAGCATTCTCAGTTTTTCACCTTGCGAATCATTAACTGGCAAATTTATAGGAGATGTGAGATTGAAGTGTCAACGCAAACTTTTGCCGGCGAGACACGGACGGAGAAATTTATGGCCAGCCCATTCGAGCCGCGCCCGATGGACGAAGTTAAAAAGGAACTGCTCGGTCGCGCCAAAGAAAATCGCAATCCGTTTTTGTTTACGATTTACGAAGAGATCGCGCCGGCGGTCAGCGGGCTTAAGTCGGTCGATCGTGAAGGGTGGGCCAGTGCGTTCACGGCACTGGCGCCGGCTCATGCCGAGCGTGCCGCTAAAGCCGAAGCAGCAGGTGACAAGGAAACCGCGCGCAAGGAATATTTGATCGCCTATGACTATTGTCACGTGGCGCGCTATCCGGCGCCCAATTCGCCGGGAAAGCTGGCGGCCTATCGCAAGTCGCAGGAGTATTACCACAAAGCTGCGCCGTATTTCGATCCGCCGCTCGAACGCGTCGAGATGCCGTTCAAAGGGCGCGCCGGCGAGGGTAAAGCGTCGATCGGTCTTTTGCGCAAACCCAAGGGCGTCACCAAGCCTGCGGTGGTCGTGATCTGGGGCGGCATCGATGCTTTCAAAGAGGAACGGCCCAGCGACCCCTACCTAAAAGCCGGCCTGGGCACGTTGTGCATCGATATGCCGGGCGTCGCCGATGCGCCGCTCGCCGGTTCGGAAGATGGTGAGCGATTGTGGGACGCCGTGTTCGACTTCATCGCCAGCCGCGCCGACCTCGACGCCCATCGCGTCGGCATCGTGGGCGGCAGCACCGGCGGCTATTGGGCGACCAAAGTTGCCCACACCCATGCGAGCCGTTTGAAGGCGGCGGTCAACCAAGGGGGCCCGGCGCACTTTGCATTTAAAAAAGACTGGATCGTCAAAGCCCAGTGCGGCGAGTATCCCTTCGAGCTAGCCGAGACCGCCGCTTGCGCGTTCGGCCGTTCCACCGGCGAAGAGTGGATCGAGTATTCGCCCAAGTTGTCGCTGCTCGATCAGGGTGTGCTCGAGCGGCCGTGTGCGCCGCTCTTGTGCGTCAACGGCGTGAACGACACGGTGTTTCCGATCGCCGACATGTATTTGTTACTCGAACATGGCAAGCCGAAATCGTCGCGCTTCTATCCCGGCGGCCACATGGGCGGCGGCAATTCGCAAGCGGTGATCATCCAATGGTTGAAGGAACGGTTGGCGTAGAGAAGGAGAGTCGATGAAACGGTTTGCCAAGGTTCAATTTGCCCTGGCGATTGTGCTGGGTGTTGCCGCGCTGCGCTACGCCTCGGCCGCTTTTGGGGCCGAAGGCGCGGAGGCAACCCACAACGAGCTGCGCGCGTTGAAGGACGGCGTCACCGCGGCTTTCAACAAGCTCGGCGCCTCGGGCAAAGAAGAAGATCTCGACGCGGTCCTTCGATATGCGCACAAGAATGTGGTTTTGAATGCCATGAACGGCGCGCGCGCCGTCGGACATGACGGCATCCGCAGGTACTTCCGCCAAACGATGGTGGGCGAGAATCGCACCGTGCAGAGTGTCCAGCATGAATTCAACGTCGACGCTTTGTCGGTTCTTTACGGCGACGATACGGCGATTGCTTACGGTGACACGCGCGGCAAATATGTCCTCACCGGCGGGGTCAATCTGGACGTTAAGGCAACCTGGCTCGGCACGATGGTCAAGGAAAACGACAAGTGGCTGATCGCCGGATTCCAGTTCGCGCCGAGTATTTTCGAAAACCCCATCGCGCAGCAGTTGGAGCGCACACTTTACTGGCTGGCGGCGGCTGCCGGATTGGTCGGGCTGCTCATAGGCTATTTGCTCGGCAGACGGCGCAAAGCGCGATCATTGCTTAGATGAGGAGCGGGACTCCGCTGAGATTCGCTAAAGCGGTTATCAAACCGCACCGTGAGAATTCGGCGCTGATTCCCGCTGCGCTCAACATCGCCCTCTTGCTGACCGCGGCGACTAGCGCGCTATTCCTATTGTGGGCGGCGTCGCATGCGGTTTCTTGGGTCGGACTCGTCAGCGCTGCGATCGCTTTTTCCTTCGTCAACAACAGCATGTTCTCCTTGCTGCACGAGGCGGTGCACGGCCAGTTTCATCGCAATCCAAAATTAAACGATGCCTTTGGCCGCATGGCCGCGGTGTTTTTCCCGACCTCCTACTCCATGCAGCGGGTGTTTCACCTCGGCCATCACCAGCGCAATCGCAGCGCGGTGGAGCAGTTCGATTATCTTCATCCGGGCGACAACAAGTTTTTCAAATATGCCCAGTGGTACTCGATCCTGACGGGTTTATATTGGGCGTTCGTGCCGTTGGGCTGCGTGGTTTATCTGCTCGCGCCGTGGGTGTTGCGCTCGCGGGCGCTGCGCTCGAAGGAGTCCAAGCTGGCGCAGCAATCGAGCGCCGATGCCATGTTCAGCGATTTGGAAAAAGCATCGCCCTGGTGGATGCGCGCGGAGGTTGTCTTGGGCGCCGCGGCTCAGTTTGGATTGATTTATGCGCTCGACCTAAGCTTGATTGGATGGGGCTCTTGTTACGCTGCCTTCGCCTTCAATTGGAGCTCGCTCCAATACGCCGATCATGCCTGGTCGGTGCTCGACGTGCGCCAAGGCGCCTGGAACCTGCGCGTAAACAAAATCGTCCAATACCTGTTTCTCAACTACCACCATCATCTAGCGCACCATCAGCGTCCCGAAGTACCGTGGCTTTATCTGCCGCGCTACGTCGATTTCGCCGCGCCACGGCCGCGCTTTTTGTCCGTGTACCTCAGCATGTGGCGCGGCTTGCGGCCGTTTCCCGACGGGAATTCAATGGGCGCCGCTCCCTCGCTCGCGAGTCCGAGGCGCGCCGAGTTGACTTGCTTGCGCTTTAACGCGCGCTTTATTCGGCGTCACCTGCGGTATCTCATTGTGTTTCTCATCATCTGCCGTTATTCCCTGTTTCGCTGGCGCGCCACGCGCTCGGTTCGGTTTACTTACGCTTTGGCGCAGCATCTTGACGATGTTCTCGATGGGGACTTCAAAATTCCCGGTGAGCCGGGTGATTATGTCGATGCCGTCATCGGGCAGTTAGATACGGGAAATTTCGCATCGACCGACCTGGGTAACCTGACCCATTGTGTGGCGGTGGAGTTGAAGAACTTACGTTCCGAACGCGACGAGCCGCTTGGCGAATTGATCGAACTTTTGCGTGTCATGCGCTTTGACCGGGAGCGGGTGCGCCGGCGGCTGTTGCTCACGCGCGAGGAATTAGCCGAGCATCACCGTCAGACGTTTCATCATTCGGTCAATTTAATGTTGATCGCGGCCCGCGCCGAATTGCGCGCCGTGGATGCACAAGATCTGGTGCGCGCTTTCGGCTGGTGCTCGACCCTGCGCGATCTGCCCGAGGATATCGAGAAAGGGCTGTTCAATATTCCCAAGGACGTCGTTGAGCGGGCGATGGCGGAGGGTGCCAAACTCAATTATGCCTCGCTAACGAGTACGGCCGCGGTGCGGCAATGGATTCGTGAGCTCCATGGCGAAGGGAAGCAGCATCTCGTTTGGTTTGTTGAACACAGCATTGCACTGAAACATCAATCAGGGGCACGCATCCTGGCGCTTTTTGCCAAGTCCATGGCTGGTTTTCATGGCCGTTACATCAAGGCCCATGCGGAATTTTTTGCGGATTCTGAAGTTTTCGCTGGCGTCGCGAAGGATACGACTGTCCCAAAGGTCGACACGGTAAGTCCAGCGGAAGATTGGAAGGCGACATGAGTGGCACAACGCCCGCTGAAGTTATTGCCATTCGCCCAGAAGCGCTTCGCGCGCCGCCGGCTACGGCTTTCGTTAAGTTTCCGGCCTCGTGGTATCTGTTCTCGACCGCGGTTGACTTGACGGAAAAGGCGGTGGGCAAGTCGATGTTCGGGCGCAAGCTCGTGGCATTTCGCACCGCGAGCGGCGTGCCCGTAATCATGGATAGCCGTTGCTCGCATCTCGGTGCCGATTTGAGCAAGGGTCACGTCGAGGGGGAAAACATTCGCTGTCCGTTTCACGGCTGGGCCTACGGAACGGACGGCCAATGTCTGGCGATTCCCAATGCCAATCACATCCCGGCGTTTGCCCGGCAAATGGCCTATCCTGTCGAGGAGCGTCATGGATTGATATTTGTTTTCAACGGGCCAGAGGCTTTGTTCCCGCTGCCACGATTTGCGGACGAGGCGAGCGATGGCTGGATCGCCGAGAAACCGGCGCGGTTTCTGGCCGAATGCTCTTGGTACATGGTGGCGGCCCATGGCTACGACCGGCAACATTTTGCCACCGTCCATGGCCGCCAGCTCATCGGGCCGTTGGCGGTCGATTGCCCGGCGGTGTTTGCGCGCCGCAGCTGCTACACGGCGGAGATCGTCGGCGAGAAATATTACGATAGGACATTGCGCCGATTGTTGTCGCGCCAAGTGACGATCTCGATTACGACTTGGGGTGGGAGCTTGGTCATGATCACCGGTGACTTTGGCCGGGTGCAGAGCCGATTTATGATCGTGTTAAATCCACTGGACGATCACCGCACGGAGTGCTCGGTGATCGTCGTTAAAAAACAAAGCGAAAGGGCGCTCGGCAAATTGCTTTGGGATCCGTTCAGCCTCGCCGTGCGAAAGCTACTGACCCGCGGCTATCTGGTAGACGAGGTGTCCAGCCTCGGCCGTCCGCGCTACGCGCCGCAGCGTTTAATCGAAGCGGACCGTGAGATGATCGAATATTTTCGCTGGGTGGCTGCACTGCCGCAGTCGAAGTCAGATGTTTTACCTCATCTCGTGGGTTCCGCTTTGTAGGGGCGACCGGTTGGCCGCCCTCCCGACAAAATGACACAGCGCCAACCCTCTCAGAGCCCAGGTGCATTTATCCCAACTTAATACTATCATTGACTCTGTTTCTGGTCAGGCTTGCATGCCGCGCTCAAACTTTCACATTACGCTGATCTCCCCCAAGGGGCCGCTCTATCGTCACCGCGGCGGTATTTTTAAACAATCGCTGCGCTACATGCCGCTAACGCTGCCGACACTGACGGCCTTGGTGCCGAAGGAGCTGCAGGCGACAGTGACCTGCATCGACGAAGGCATCGGCGATGTCGATCTGAATCTGCACAGCGATCTCATCGGCATCACCGTGATTACCGGCACTGCGCCGCGGGCGTACGAATTGGCCGATCATTTTCGCTCGCGCAATATTCCGGTAGTACTCGGCGGGCCGCATGTGACTTTGATTCCCGACGATGCGCAGCCGCACGCCGATAGCGCCGTCGTCGGTTATGCCGAGGAAGAGTGGCCGCGCTTGCTGCGCGATTTCGCCGCGGGTCAGATGAAGCCGCGCTACACGCAATCGCCGGATTTGGAATTGACCGGCTATCCGCTGCCCGACCGTAGCGTTTTGCCGCGCTGGAAATATTCGACGTCCAACGTTTTCGAAGCCTCGCGCGCCTGTATTCACAACTGTTCGTTCTGCGTCGTGCCGGCCGCCTGGGGACGCAAGCCTTTCAAGAAACCTGTGGCTGCCATCGTTGAGGACATCAAGCGGCAGCGGGCGCGCCGGGCGATTTTCATCGATCTGAATCTGATCTCGGATAAAGAGTACGCCGCCGAGCTGTTCACGGCGCTGATTCCCTTGAAGATCGAATGGTACGGTCTAGCAACCACGATGCTGTGCGACGATATTCCGTTGTTAGATTTGGTCGAGCGCAGCGGCTGCCGCGGCCTGCTCATGGGCTTGGAGTCGATCTCCAAGCGCAATCTGCGCACGAGCAGCAAGGGCTTCAACGATCCGGAAAAATATCCGCAAGTCGTCGAGCGATTGCACCAGCGCAGGATTGCGCTGCAGGGCTGCTTTGTCTTCGGACTGGACGAAGACACGCCGGACGTTTTTCTCAAGACCGCGGAATTTGCCGTGAAGGCGCGCATCGATCTGCCGCGCTTCGCGGTGGTTACGCCCTTTCCCGGCACCGATCTGCATCAGCGCCTGGATCGCGAAGGGCGCATTCTGACGCGCGACTGGGAGCGCTACGACGGCCAGCATGTCGTCTTTCAGCCGCTGCAGATGAGCGTCGATCAATTGCAGCGCGGCACCGAGACGGCGTGGAAGTATGGCTATAGTTGGAGCCATATGGCCGAACGGCTGCGCTACACGGCGGCGCCCTGGCACGTGGCGCTGTTTACCAATCTCAGTTACCGCTACTACGCGCATCGGCTGCACAAATTTTACAACTGCGATTGGATGTCGTCGCCGTTGTGGCAAGAGTCCGGCGCTAGGGCGCGCGCGCTTGCACCGGCTTCTAAGTAGTTTCGTCATGCTTGTAGACAAAACGTGCTTCAGGGAATGCCGGATTGTTTCCCCCTTTGACAAAGGGGGACTAAGGGGGATTTGTCCCTGTGGGCGGAAGAAAATGCCCGCTTGCCCCGCCTTTTCAAAGCGGGGAATCAACGAGTGCTGACGCAACCGCGGCTTGTTGTTTATGCAACCTTCGGGTAAATCCCAACCGTTTCGCCTCACCATCATCCACCCCTGCGTTGGCCGCTTCGTCGGCATGAAGCGCTACATCCGGACTTGGCAGATGGAGCCGATCCCCGCCGCGATGATCGCAGCGTTGAGTCCAGCGGCTGTGGAAAAACGATTCTACGACGATCGCTTCGAGCCGATTCCCGTCGATGAGCCCACCGACCTGGTGGCGATGAGCGTGGAGACCTATACGGCCAAGCGCTGCTACCAGATCGCCAGCGAATATCGCAAGCGCGGGGTGCCGGTGGTGATGGGCGGGTTTCATGCATCGCTCTGTCCCGATGAAGTCGCAGAGTATTGCGAGACGCTGGTCGTCGGCGAGGCCGAAGAGCTGTTTCCCGAGGTGATCGATGACTATCGCCACGGGCGGCCGCGGAAGATTTACCAAAGCCAGCAGCGGCCGCGCTTGGTCGTAACGCCAGACCGCTCGATCTTTTGCGACAAGAAATATTTGCGCATCAAGCTCGTCGAATTTGCCCGCGGCTGCCGCTTTCGCTGCGATTTCTGCGCGATCCAATCCTTCTTCGACGGCACACACAATCACCGGCCGGTGGACCGGGTGATCGATGAGATTCAACAGGTGCGCCGGCCCGGACAGATGTTTTTCTTCATCGATGACAACATCACGTCGAGCCTCGACGATGCCAAAGAATTAATGCGTGCTTTGATCCCGCTCAAGATTCGTTGGGTCAGCCAGTCGGCGATCAACGTAGCCTGGGATGAAGAGGCGCTCGATCTCATGCAGCGCAGCGGCTGCCAGGGGATTCTCATCGGTTTCGAATCGCTGCACATGGACACGCTGCGGCAGATGAAGAAGGGCTTCAACATGCTGCATGGCGGGCCGGCGGCGGCGCTGGCCAATTTGCGCCGGCACAATCTACGTGTCTACGGGACGTTCATATTCGGCTACGATCACGACACCGCGGAGACCTTCACTCAAGCAGTTGAGTTCGCCAAAGAGCAGGGCCTGTTTATCGCTGCGTTCAATCACATCACGCCGTTTCCCGGCACGCCGCTGTATCAGAGAATGCAGAAAGAAGGCCGACTCTTGTTCGATCCCTGGTGGTTGGACGAGCGCTACGCCTACAACATGATCCCGTTTCAACCAAAAAATATGTCGCCCGAAGAGCTGGCGGATCATTGCGTCGAAGCGCGCCGCAGCTTTTACTCCTGGCCGAGTATCTTTAAGAGATCGAGCCAGCCGCTGCATCTGCACAGCCCCTATATGCTGGCTAATTTCTTCATCATCAACGCCATGCACCAGTGGGACGTAGAAAGCCGCAACGGGCTGCCGCTGGGCGATCGCAATTGGCATGGGCAACTCATCAAAGCAGACACGAATCGCTACTCCGCTAAACTCGGGGCGTACGCATGAACCGGTTTGAATTTGGCCTCGCCGAGCCTAGCGATGATGCCGTGCTGCGCAACTTGATGGCGGCAACGCCCTCGGGTGGCAAGGTGGTTGTCTCTTTTCGGCGCGAGCCGAGTTATTTCGATGCGGCTGTGGTGGAAGGCCCGTTCCGTCAAACCATCGTGGCGCGTGACCGGGAAAGCGGCTGTGTTGCCGCAGTGGGGGACCGCTCCGTGCGCCAGCGTTTTGTCAATGGCGTGCCGACGCCGATCGGTTTTTTGAGCAACTTGAGAATTCTACCGCAGTATCGCAATCAGTCGATTCTAGCGCGCGGCTTTCGTCATCTGCGTTGTTTGCACCGCGATGGGCGTGCGAGGCTCTATCTCTCGACTATAGCTAAAGGCAACCAGGTCGCGGCATCCGCGCTGACGACCGGCCGCGCTTGTTTGCCGAGGTATCACTATGCTGGTGACTACCACACTGCGGTGATCCCGCTTCGAAAGAACCCCCCTTTGAAAAAGGGGGGTAGGGGGGATTCTAACCCTTCGCGCGAAGATCAAATCCCCTGCTATCCCCCTTTTTCAAAGGGGGAAGCGGGACGAAACGGCGTATTCGTGCGGGAGGCAAAGCCTGAAGACGTGTCTCGGTTGATCGAATTCTTGAATCAGTCTGGTCAGGTACGCCAATTCTTTCCGGTGTACGGTGTTGCTGATTTTTTCAGTGCATCAGGTAGTTTTCGCGATTTGCGTGAGAGCGACATACTATTAACCTTTCGTGGCTCCGAGATTGTCGGCACCTTGGCTTGTTGGAACCAAATCGCCTTCCGCCAAACCGTAGTCGAGAGTTACAGTACCGCCGTGAGTTGGGTGCGGCCATTGGTAAATAGCTGGGCGCAACTGCGCGGCGCAGTGACTTTGCCAAAGGCAGGAGAGCCGTTTCGTTTCGTGAGCGGCGCGCTGCCGCTGGTGAAAAACGACGATCCGCAAATTTTCGAGCCGCTGCTACAGGCGGCGCGTTCCAATGTAAGCGATCCGCGCGCCGAGTATTTGTTAATCGGCCTGCACGAGCGCGATCCGTTGCGTCCGGTGGTGGAAAAATATCAAACCACCATCTACTCGGTTGGAGTCTACTATGTTTGCTGGGAAGAGGGTGAGTCTTTGCGCGCGCAGTTGGACGACCGGCCGCCATACCTGGAGCTTGGGTGCCTCTAACCATGAGACTCCGCGCGCAGGTAATTCCCATCGCTGAAGTCGCGAGCCGCCGGCGCGACGAGATGTTCGCGTTGATGGAGCAATACTATGCGGGCATGAAGCGCGAGACTTTCGAGAACGATCTCAGTGAGAAGCAATGGGTCATCGAGCTCATTGACCAAGGGACACAAGAGTTGCGCGGCTTTTCGACGCAGATGGTGATCGCTGTGGAAGTGCGCGGGCAGCCGATTCGCGCGCTGTTTTCTGGCGATACGATCGTCGACCGTGGTTGCTGGGGACAGAGTGTGCTGGCGCAGGCCTGGGGACAGTTGGCTTTGAGCTTGATCGACGACAACTCGCCGCGGGATTTGTTTTGGTTTCTGATCAGCAAGGGTTACAAGACTTACCGTTATTTGCCGGTATTCTTTCGCGAGTTTTATCCGCGCTTTGACGCCGTCACGCCGGAGTGGGCGCGGAAAACCATCGACGTGTTGGGAGTGAAAAAATACCCGGCGCTCTACGAGCCGTGGCGCGGCATCGTGCGCGCCGAGCCATCGGGTTGTCGGCTTCGTCGTGGCGTTGCCGAGCTTGCGGATGCGCGACTGCGCGATCCTCATATTCGATTTTTCAAGGAGCGAAACCCTGGTCACGGTCAGGGCGATGAGCTTTGTTGCCTCGCGCCGATCACGCGAGAGAACTTTTCGCTCGCGGCGGCGCGACCGCTGCGCGGTGAAGCGGCGGCATGGAGCGCGCTCGGATGAACTCGGCGTACTGGCTCAACACCGCTTGGATGTGGAAATGCCATGCTGAGCTCAGGCGCTTCCAACGGGCGACCCATGCTGTCGCCCAGGCGCAGGCTCAAGTGTTGCGCCAGATTGTCCTTCAAAACCGCAATAGCGAATTCGGCCGAACCCATGATTTTGCCGAGATCCGTGCACCCGGCGACTTTCAGCAGCGCGTATCGCTGGCAACCTATGACGATTTTCGCCCAGCCATCGGTCGCCTCGCGAATGATTGTAGGGGCAACCCTTGTGGTTGCCCAAACCAGGCGGACAGAGGCTTTCTTACAGAACAAGAAGTTTTGCTCCTTGAGCCCACCAGCGGCAGCAGCGGCGGCGAAAAATTGATTCCCTACACTGCGCCTCTTCGCGCCGAGTTTCAGTGCGGCATCGATGCGTGGATTGCTGATCTCATGGCGTCCTATCCAGACGTGCGCCAGGGCCGCGCCTATTGGTCCATCTCTCCGGCGCTGGGACCGTCGCGCAAGACGCCGAGCGGGATTCCGATCGGCTTTGACGACGACACCGCCTATTTGGGAGTGGCCGAGTGCTGGGCCATGAAGCGGCTGCTCGCCGTGCCACCGGAGCTGGCAAAGGTGAGCGACCTGGAGGAATTTCGCTATCAAACGCTGCTACACTTGTTGGCCGCGGATGATCTGGTTTTGATTTCCATATGGAGTCCGACTTTCTTGACGGCTCTGTTATCCCAGCTCGACAGCGGCGCCGAGCGCTTGTGTGCGGATTTGCACGCCGCCTTGGCAACAAACAAAACGGGCCGACAAGAACGGGCCGACGAGGTTGCTGTCATCCTGAGCGCGAATCAATCGCCGACTTGGAAGCTCCGGCGTATTTGGCCGCGGCTCGCGTTGATTAGCTGCTGGGCCGACGGAGCGTCGGCACGCTACGCAAAAGAGTTGCAGCAACTGTTTCGGCACGTCGCGATCCAACCCAAGGGACTGTTGGCTACCGAAGCGTTCGTGTCGTTCCCATTGGCCGGTCGAAAGGGTGCCGTGTTGGCGCTGCGCTCGCACTTTTTCGAATTTCTCGACGCGCATGGAGAAATGAAGCTGGCACATCAACTGGAAGAGGGTGGTTACTACCAAGTCGTGGTCACAACCGGCGGCGGACTCTATCGCTATCGATTGGGTGACATGGTCGAGGTTGTCGGTTTTGAAAATCAATGTCCGCTGCTTCGCTTTGTCGGCCGCGCCGATCGGGTCAGCGATCTAGTCGGCGAAAAACTCGACGAGATGCATGTGCGTGCGGTGCTCGACCAGGTGTTTGCTCGCCATGGGGTAGCTCCGAGTTTCTCGATGCTCGTGCCCGTAGACAACGGCGTGCGCCGTTATCGGCTCTATTTGCAGGGAATTGTGTTAACTGCTGGCCAGATCAGACACCTGACAGAGGAGATCGAGACCGGATTCGACGGCAATCCCTACTATCGCTACGCGGTTCGAATCGGGCAGCTCTCGAGACTTCAAGTGCGGGTCTTACCGCCAAGCGCGGCCTCGGCCTGGTCGTTGTACGAGCGCGAATGTTTGACGCGGGGCCAAAAGCTCGGCGACATCAAGCCGACGGTGATGCATAATTGGCCGGGGTGGGCGGAAAGATTTGAGGCGTTGACGCCATCGGTCGCTCCGAAGTAATGATTTGGTTAGAAGGCGTTGCGGCACGGCGCACCCTACGAAGAGTTGCGCAGGGCGGGTCTCAGACCCGCCCCTACAAATTGATTAACTCTGCGAGCTCAGGGTCTCTGCGCAAGACATTCCGAAAGGAGCGACTATCATGGGACACATGATGAATGGCAAATGGGTCGACGACGACACGATTCCGGCCGATGCGAAGGGCGCGTTCGTGCGCGCCGATTCGCAGTTTCGTAGCTGGGTCACCGCCGACGGCAGTGCTGGCCCATCGGGTAGCGCGGGGTTCAAAGCCGAGCCAGGGCGCTATCATCTTTTCGTCTCGTACAATTGTCCCTGGGCGCACCGCACGATTATTTTTCGCAAGCTGAAAAAATTGGAAAACGTGATCAGTCTGTCGCTGGCCGACAAGCCCAAGGCCCACGGCTGGGCTTATTCCGAAACGATTGACGACTTTACGACGGCGGCTGACGGTGTCTTTCGGTTGTCACAGGTCTATGCCGCCGCAGATCGCAACTATACCGGCAAGGTTACGGTGCCGACGTTGTGGGACCGCGAGAAGCGGACTATCGTCAATAACGAGTCGTCGGAAGTCGTCCGCATGCTCAACTCCGGCTTCGCCGCGCATACCGACGTGAGCTACGATTTCTATCCCGCTGACCTACGTCCAGAGATCGACCGCATCAACGATTTCGTCTACGGCCATTTCAACAACGGCGTCTATCGCACAGGCTTCGCGCGCAGCCAAGAGGCGTACAATGAAGCGGTAAAGAAAGTTTTCGTCTGCTTGGACCAGATGGAACAGTGGTTAGGCGAGCGGCGCTATCTCGCCGGCGATCGCATCACCGAAGCCGACTGGCGTGCCTTTCCGACGCTGCTGCGCTTCGACCTGGTTTACTACAGCCACTTCAAGTGCAATTTGAAGCGCGTGCAGGACTATCCGAATCTCGCCAACTACCTGCGCGAGCTGTACCAGTGGCCGGGCATCAAAGACACGTTGGATTTGGAAGAAACCAAGAAAGGCTATTACGGCCAGCGCAATGTGAATCCGACTGGAATTGTGCCGTTAGGACCGGACGTGAGCCATCTAGAAGCGCCGCATGATCGCGGGCTTTTGGGGGGTAAGAGTTAGAAGAGCGATTAACCACAAAGAGCCCGGCGCAGCGCAGCCGCAATCAAAGATTGGCTGCAAAAAACGCATAACACGCAAAACTGGGAGAGGGGATACTCGCCACGAAGGACACGAAGATAAGAGAAGAAATTTAAAAAGTCTTCTCCGAACTTCGTGTCCTTCGTGCCCTTCGTGGTGAACAAGTCCCAGCGGACGTTTTTGCAAATCTTCGGGTTAGATTCGATTGACCGTCTGCGGGCCGACTTTTTCGATGTTGACCCGGATGATCACGCGCTTTTCGTCCTGCATCTGGTTCTTGCAAGCTTCCCAATCTTTGTGCTCGCCGCGCACTTGCCTGTACCAATAGATTAACGTGTCCATGGCCGCCGGCAAATCGATGATCTCGGCGGTGCCATGGATCTGGACGAATTTCGAGCCGCTGTATTGTTCGCCGAAGATGAGCATCGAGACGCGCGGGTCGCGGCGGATGTGTTTGATTTTGTAGGTTGTGCCGCGAGAGGTGATGATGACGCGGCCTTGCTCGTCAATGCCCGGCGTGACGAAGGTCATCTGCGGCCAGCCGTCCTTCTGGCGCACGGCGATGCAGGCGCGGTGGTTGGTTTTTAGGAAATTCTGCGCGTCGGCGATTTGCATTTTTCCCCCGTAAATTCTTGGCTCACAGTGGTTCGGAGCCCTTCAAAAAGTCAGGGCGAACGGACCAAGCAAAACCCGGTTAAGAAATCCGTTCATGCTGAGCCTGTCGAAGCATGTTGCTTTAGCCGTGGCCATTGGTGCCCCAAGTCCGCCCGTTGATCCACATCTTTGCTAACTCCAAAGCGTACGCATCCGCCTTTTCTTGGTTGTCAAAGGTCCCGCGCCGCCGGCCGAAGATGGGAATGCGCTTTTCCTTTTTCTTCTCGAAGAAAACAATGGTCGCGCGCGGGATCCAATCGCCGTGACGATCTTGTTCGGCGTCGAATTCGACCCGGTAGCCGCGGTAGTTGCGAGAACGCATTTTCGGTCAAACGATGAAACACGGAAAACGGAAAGCGGAAACTGTAACCTTTCGCAGCAACCGAACAACGCTGCCATGCCGAAAATTCTGTTTTCCGCTTTCCGCGTTTCCGCGTTTTCTTCAGATGCTTACCTTGCCGCCGTTCAACTTGATTCCTAGCTGCGCCAGCGCTTCGACGACCGGAATCTCCGCGCCGAGTGCTTTACCGACGTCGGCTGCTAGTGGCAGGTCTTTGTCATACAGATTGGTGCCGGGGTTGAACTTGATCTCGTTGCCGTCGAGCTCGTAGCGGCCTTCCCAGCGGTCGAGCACGTGGGCGGAGCGGGTTTTTTGCATGAGATCGAGCGCGGCCTTGGCGCTGATGCCGCCGGCTTTGGCGATCTGCAAGGCTTCCCAGACAATGAGTGCTTCGGAGGCCGTCACCATGTTCTTGTAAAGCTTGGTGACGTTGCCGCAGCCGAGCGGGCCCATGTGGACGACGTCTTTGGACATGTTTTTCAGGTGCGGCTTGGCGCGTTCGAAAAACGGCTTTTGTCCGCCGACGAGAAAGGTCAAGCCGCCCTCGCGCACCACGCGCGGCACTGCGGTCATGCAGGCGTCGATGACGTTGACGCGCTTGTCGGCGGCGGCTTCGGCGACTTTCTTAGTCGTCGTCGGCCGGATGGTGCTGTGCAGCAAGACCAAGGAGCCGGGCGCGGCGCCTTCAAGAACGCCGTTGGCGCCCAGACAGCAATCGATGACATCTTGGTCGGTGCGCACGACCACATCGATGATGGTGCTCGCCACCGCTACTTCTTTGGCGGAGTTTAGCGGTGTGGCGCCTTCCGCTTTCGCGCCTTCTTGCGCTTTGGCCGCGATATCAAAAGAGACAGCGGGGACGTTGGCGAGTTTTAAACGCGACAGTAATGCGGTGCCCATGGCTCCGGTGCCGACGAATCCGATTTTTTCCATAGAATCCTCCTACGTCGATGAGTGTTTCGTATTCATGAGAATCTGTGCAAGTGACAATCGTGGTGAATCATGTTTTCGCGAGTACAGGCATCACTTCCTTGATAAATAATTCCATCGAGTTGGTGTATTCCGCGGGCGACAAATCGCCGAAGGCGAACTGTCCGACCAGATAGTTGGTTCCCGCTTGGCTCATTTCGTCTTGAATGAATTCGAGAATCGTCGCCGGGCTGCCGGCGCAGCCTTGGCCGACTTCGCGCAACTTGTCATACTCTGCCGGCCGTTGATGCACCGGGCCGCGCCCGCCGCGAAGATGGGATAAAAAGTTAAAGCTCTGGTGCCAACGTGGATAGGCGCGGCGCGCGATGGCGGCAGCTTTCTCGTCGGTTTCGGCGACAAAGATGAAACGGCCCAGGCCGACCAGCGGCGCTTTCTTGTCAGCCGGCTGCGCTTGGCGCCAGACCTCGCGAAAGCGATCGGTAAACTCGCGCGTCTTATCCGCCGGATCGAGGCTGACGATATTCAATCCCTGGCGGGCGGCGCGTTCGGCGCTGACCGGCGAGTGCACGCCATACCAAACGGGCGGATGCGGTTTCTGATACGGCGGGATCTCCATCGGCACATCGTCGATTTTGAAAAAATCTCCCTTGAAGTCGAGGCGTTTATTGGTCAGACCGCGCATGATCAATTCCAGGCCCTCAACGTACATTAATTCTGCTTTGGAAGGATCGTTGCCGTACAGGGCTGCTTCGATCTGCGAAGCGCCGCGGCCAAAGCCGATATCCAAGCGACCGCAGCTGATCTGATCGAGCATGCAAATTTCTTCGATCAAACGAATCGGATGATAGAGCGGCAGCGCGTAAACCAACGGCCCGAAGCGTAGCCGCTTGGTGCGCTGTGCCACTGCCGCAAGAAACACGCTCGGCGACGGCGCCATGCCCAGCGGCGTCGAGTGGTGCTCGGCGACGTGGTACGCGTAGAAGCCTGCGCGCTCGTAGAGCTCAATGAGCTTGAGGCGCTCCTCATAGTACTCGTGCAGAGGAAGATTGTTGCGATCGAGATGGTCGAAAATTCCAAATTTCATACCAGGCCGGATATATCGTGAATCGAGCGAAAATCAAAGCCGCGCGAGCCCGTTCGCCTTAGTTTAGGCCGTAGAAAACCCGCGGATTGTTTTCAAGAATTTTGTTTTTCGCGGTATCGGAAATGCGTTGGTCCCGGCGCAATAGATGAACCGCGTCGAGCTCGGTGGAGGGATCGTGATGACCATAGTCGGTGCCGATCATGAGGCAATCTTCGCCGGTGTGGCGCAACACGTAGGGCAGGTCGTCGGTGTTCTCGCACGCGACCCACATGCGGTTGTCGGCGAGCGCGCTAGCGGAAAAAGCGCGCCCCTGGCGGCGCAAACGATCGGCCAGATCGTTGAGCACATAGGGCACCCACTGGGCGCTGACTTCGACGAAACCCCAGCGCACCTTGGGGAATTTGTTCGGCAGCTCTTTTTCTAGGACGGTATGAAAAGCGCCGACCACCGCGAGTTTGAACTTAGTGAAAGACGTGTCGTCGGTGAAAAAGTCATGATGCACAAAGCTGCCGTTGGCCGAATGGACGCCAATCGGCAGACCGAGATCGCCGGCGATTTCCCAGAGCGGATAAAAATAGGGCGAGCCGAGCGCGCGCTCGCATTCGAGACCGCGCATGAAGATGCCGCAGGCGCCATTGGTTTTTGCCCATGCCAGTTCGTCTCTCACGGCATTCGGATTTTTCTCCAGAAGCTTAAGAGCCGGTTTAGCGACCCAGCGCAGTCGGCCTTTCGCTTGACGCCACAGATCGGCAAGCCAGCGGTTGTAGGAACTGCACAGCGCGCGCTCGCGCTCGGCGTCTTGCACGATGGGCCGGAGAAACAATGTCGGGTAGAGCACCTGGATTTCGATGCCAAGCTTGTCCATGTGGGCAAGGCGCGCCTCGACGCTGAGCATCTCGCGCGACTCCTTCGAGGTATTGGTGCCAACGTTGCGGTCCTTGCCGTGCGCCCGCCCTTCGATCACCCAAAAGTCCGGGACAACCCGCCCTTCGTTGCTCAAAAGGCTGGCGCCGGAGGTTTGAGTCATGAGTTGGGGGGTGAAGCGTCGATCGGCTTGGTCGAGATAGCTCCAGGTTTGCACCGTCTCAATGACATGAGCGTCGGCATCGATGGCTCCCATGGCGATTCCTTCCTGAATTTGCTTGGTGGCGGTTCGTGTTTAGTAAATCCCAAGCGCTAGGCCGACTGCAAGGGTTGCGCCGATTTCTTCGCAACGCTCCAGATCATCGGGGCCAACCGTTTTTGGGGAAAGGATCGTATCCGGCGTCTGTGAGTGGGTGATGACGATGGTGGGTTCGGCAACAGCCTTCAATTTCCAACCGACGCAGATACGCGCGATCTGGCGGGCGGCGTTTTCGCCGTCGCTGCCGGCACAGATCAGGGTTGCATAGGGGCGGCCAACGATGCGATCCAGCACGTCATAGTAGGTCCGATCGAAAAAGTCTTTCATCATGCCCGACATCATCGCGAGGTTTTCCGGCGTGGCAAAAATATAGGCGTCCGATGAAAGCACATGACTGGAATCGGTGTCGCGGGCGTGGCGCAGGTCAACAGCCACTTCCGATTCGGCTGCGGCGCCACGCACGGCAGCTTCGGCCATCTGCAGTGTGCCGCCGGTCATAGAATGAAAAACGATGAGCAGTTTTTTCATTGTGCTGATCTAAACACAAAGATTCGGAACCGGAAATTTAACCGCAGAGAACGCAGAGTACGCAAAGTTCGGAATCCGTAGGGGCGGGTTTGAAACCCGCCCTCCGAGCTTGTCAGAACGGCCCCGGTACCGCTGGCCACGAGGAGAGCAGCCTACCATAACCCGCGATCGAGTAACGCTTTCCCAGCTTGGATAGCACCAGCCAGAGCATCGCCGCATTACTGCCGATGATGGGCAGCTTTAGCTCATTTTCCATTTTCTCCAAGATCGGGATGGGGTCGAGCAAGGCGCCCTGGAAATAAATCGCATCGACATTGGAATACTCGCCGAGCGCCTTGCGTGTCATCTCTTCGACGTCGCGCGATGTGAGCTTTTGCGCGTCGGTGTGGGCGCGCAAGATCTGCGGCGGGAAGAAAGTTTCCATGCCGAACCGCGCGATGTAGTCGCGGTACATTTGCTTCAACTGATCATCCACCGGCGTCATCAAGAGGATGCGTTTAGCGCCAAAAGCAGTCAGAGCTGCGACCGAGGAGCGCAGCGCCAATGACACCGGCACCGGCAGCGCGGCGCTCACTTCTTCCCACATGGACGGGTTCAGCGCTTCCTTGGGTCCACCGCTGATGATCAGGCCATTCCAGTTGCGCTCAGCGATGAGTTCTTTTGCTTGGGCGATCAAGCTGCCGACTTTGCCCTTGGCGTCGTAGAGGGACGCGTTCTCGCCGCGCTCCTGCATGAAGGTAAAATCGATGTCGCTGGGAATGAATTTCTTGAAGCTCGCGTGGTGCGAGCTTGAAGGGGAGCTCGAGCCGAGAAAGCCGATTTTGATTGGGTTTGCCATTGAGTGATCCTTCCTAAAACGGCAAAGCCCAGCGCTTCAGCACCGGGCCCTGCTTAGTTGGAATCGGAATTGTTGGGTTACGCTGCGCTAACCCAACCTACGCAATTTGCTTTACGAGCCGACAGCTTCCCTCAGTACCGGTTTCTTGTTTCCTAGCTTGAGTGCTAGCTCTGCCACTTCGCTGCCTTTGGCGAACCAGACACCCTCGTGCTTTTTCATGTACGAGATGATTTCACGCAATGCACTCCAGCGGCCTGGGCGGCTCGAAATGTAGGGATGGAATTGGAATGGGCAAAAGGTCGGGCCGAACTTCGATTCTTCGTAAAAGTCATCGAACATGCCTTTCCAGATGACCAGAGTGTCGTTCTTGTTGCCCGAGTCGCGGTGGCTGTAGGTGCGGCCGTCGCCGAAGGGCTGGCGCGGCAGCTCGACGAGCGAATGCTTTTCTTTCTCCCAGAGGAAGGGCAGATCGTAGGAAAACGAGTTGCTGTTCCAGAGGTAGCCATGCTCCATCAGCAGCTCGATGCTGTTGGGGCTCTGCGTGCAGGAGCGCCAGCCTACCGGCCGCTTGCCGGTGCGTTTTTCGATCATCGCCGTCGTGCGTTGGATGACGTCGCGCTCTTCGTCTTTGGTCAGGTCTCGTGCGGTCTCGTGATGGTAGCCGTGGCCGGCGACCTCGTGGCCGCGCTGGACGATGGCTTTGACTTGATCGGGATAGCGCTCGGCGATACCGCCGCAGGTGAGAAACGTCGCTTTGACTTCCAATCCGTCGAGCAGCCGGAGAATGCGCCAGATGCCGGTGCGCGGGCCGTACTCGGCCTGGGTCCACTCTTCGTGATTCATGATGCCGGCCTTGTTCGGCCGCAGGTCTTCGCCACCTTGAAAGTCGAAGCTCAAGAATACCGCCATCCGTTTGCCTTCGGGCCAGTCGATTTGGTTGTCAAAATGACGTTCTTCCATTTTTTGTTCTCCCTATGTTGGAGTGATAGTTGGCCTCACGGTAGCCGAAGCGGCTGGCATCGGCAAGGGGAAAAGGGCTGCCTCTTTGCAGCTGAGCGAGAGAGGTGTTAACCAAAAGAGATTAACTTTTGGTTTAGGAAGGACCGTCATATGGCGCGTTTGGGCCCTCACCCGAACCCTCTCCCGGAAGCGGGTGAGGGGATCGAATTTACTAGCGTTACTTGCTTGCTATTGCTGGTATTGCTCACTATTCCTTCGCAGCTGCTGGGAGCCGAGAGGGTACGCGTGGGCTTTTCCGCGATTAGCCTTGCCAACAGCCCGGTGTGGATCGCCGACGAGCGCGGCTTTTTCAAGAAGCATGACGTCGATGTCGAAGCGATTGTGGTGGGCGGCGGCGCGACGCGCTCGGTGAGTGCGGTGATCTCGGGCGATTTGCAATTCGGCACCACCGGCGGCAATGCGATCATCAGCGCCAACTTCAGCGGCGCGGACGTGGCCATGTATGCGGCGGGCAATAATAAAGGGATCCAGCGCTTGATTGTAAAGCCCGACATCAAAACCCCGGAGCAAATCAAAGGCAAAAGAGTTGGTGTGACGGCGCTGGGCTCGTCGGGGCATCTCGCGATGCTGCTCATGTTTCGCAAGTGGGGGCTCAATCCTGATGACGTGGCGGTAGCGCAGCTCGGTTCCTCGCCGGTCATGCTGGTGAATTTGCAGAAGGGCGGCATCGATGCCGCGGTTTTGCAGGATCCATCGTTTTTCATGGCCGAGGACAGCGGTTTTAAGACGCTCGGCGATCCGGTGGCGTTGGATATCCAATACCTGCAAAACGTCGTCGCGGCGTCACGCGCCTGGGTGCGCAGTCACCGCGATGCCGCTAGCCGATTCATCAGAGGTTTTGTCGAAGGGGCAGCGTTTTTCAAGCGCAACAAAGACGAGTCGATGAAAATCTTGATGAAGAAGATGCGCATCGAGAAGGGGAAAGAGAATTATCTGGAGCGTTCCTACCAGCTCTATGCACAGCACTACATCGAAGCCGCGCCGTACCCATCGGTCTCCGGTACGCGCACGGTGCTGGAGTTTCTTGCGAAGGATTTTCCCAAAGCAAAGAGCGCAGACCCCAACTCGTTCATCGACAACAGCTTGATCAGGCCATTGGAGGACAGCGGGTTTATTAAGTCGTTGTATCAGTGAGATGTCCTCAGTGCGATGGGACAGAAATGCGGTGATAACGACTCCCGTCTTCCGCCTTTGAAAAAGGGGGACCGAGGGGGATTTGCATTCAACGCGCTTGAGAAATTCCCACCGATCGCCCCTTGAGGATGTGGAAAATCATGAGCCTCTCTACCCACGCCCCGGAAATCTCCCCTAACCCCTCTTTCCAAAGAGGGAAATCGGAGCCAACCCGCATCATTTCCAAAGAGGGATGTTTCAACGTCAGGGCTAAAACCCACAACTAAAATTCGATACGACACTAGGCGCTCTCGATGAGGGCGCCACAGTCTTCGCAGCGGTAACGAACTTTGCCGCTGTCGTGGGTGATCTTTTCGAAATCGGCACGCCGTGCCTTTGTGGCATCGAAGCATTCGGGGCAGTAACCATCCTCGCCGATTTCATCGGCGGCAATCGTGAGATGACAATGGCGGCAGCGCAGGGTTTCTTTGCGCTCGGGGAGGAGTTCGAGATTAGCGTGTGAACAGTGCGTCATCGGCAAGAAGATGACCTCGCGCAGAGGCGCAGAGATCGCAGAGAAAACAGGTTTCAAGCCCTGCGCACTCTGCGTCTCTGCGCGAGATATTTCTTAGAGCTTACTTCCACAGCTCGCGGTATCTTACCGCCGCCACCTGTTCGTAGGGCACCGGGCCCGAGAGATGGCCCACTGACATGGCAAAGCGGTTCATCGCCGCAATTGATTCCTCGGAGATAAACGGATCGTAGAACGGCGCATCGCGTTCGACGACGTTGGCAATTAGCGCAGCGGCGTCCGGCGGAAACTTTTTCTTGCCGACTGCGGCAGCGAGTTTGGGGTCGGCGCGCAGCGCCTTTTGCGCTTTGACGATGGCGCGCACGGCGGCGGCAACAGTTTCGGGCTCGCTCTGCATGAATGCGTCTGTGGTAGCCATGCCAGCGAATGTGAAGCGGCGCACTTCGCCGGGATCGTCGCCGCGGCGCACATCGATGTGCACCTTGCCGACGCCACGCGAGACGGCAGTTTCAGCTCCCATTGCGTTGGCCCAGAAGCCGTCCATCTGGCCAGCTTCAAGCGCACGGGCAGCGAAGACGCCGAAGGAGACATCGCGCTTCTTGGCGCCGGGCAGCTCGATAATTTGTAAATCTTTTTGCGGGTCTATCTTGGCAATACGAAGCATTTGCTTGAGTGCGAGGTCTGGCCCTTCGGCGGCGGTCAAGCGCAGGCCCCTCAAGCCGCTCCAGTCGCCGCGCGCCGCTGGCAAATCTTTCCGCACGGTCAGTAGCCACGGCGTTCCTTGAGACAGCGCAACAGCGATCTTGACACCGTTCCAGTTGGGAAACTCGGTTAGCACATCGTGGACCGAGCCCGCGATCATCGCGTCAGCACTGCCATCGCGCAGTGCCTTGGTGGCGCCCAACATGGCAACCAGCTCGATGCGGGCATCGAGCCCCTCGGCTTTGAAGTAACCCAGCTCGTCCGCAGCCAGACACGGAAAGCAAGTGTTACTAACGAGATCAACCGCAGCAATTCGAAACTGCAAGACAATTCCTCCGATTCCGATTCAGACTATTGCCTGTTGCCTCATGCCTATTGCCTTCTTCACGCATGCGCTTCCGCCCAGTTGTTCCCAACATGAATGTCGACCACTAATCCGCAGCTCAATTGTGCTGCCGTCGACATCTCTTCTTCGATGAGCGAGTGGGCCTGTTTAAGATTTTCCTTCGGAACTTCAAATACCAACTCATCGTGCACCGTTAGCAGCATCTTGGCGATGGGCTCCCGGTGCAGCGCGCGGTCGACATTGATCATCGCTCGTTTGAGAATATCCGCTGCGCTGCCTTGGATGGGCGTGTTGAGCGCCATGCGTTCGCCGATGGCGCGCATGCGAAAATTATCCGAGCGCAGCTCCGGCAGGTAGCGGCGCCGGCCGAACATGGTCGTGGTATAGCCGTCTATTTTGGCTTGGTCTACTTGCGTGTTGAGAAACGCTTTCACTTTGGGAAACTGAGCGTAATACATTTCGATGAATTGCGCCGCCGCGCCGACCTCAATGCCGAGGCGCTGTGAAACGCCAAACGCGGACATGCCGTAGGCGATGCCGTAGGAGAACTGCTTAACCTGGCTGCGCTGATCGGGCGTCACTTCGGCGATCGGCACGTTGTAGACCTTCGAGGCGATGGCGGCGTGGAAGTCGTGGCCCTGGTGGAATGCCTGGAGAAAAGTCTCGTCCTGAGAAAGATGCGCCAGCACGCGCAGCTCGATTTGTGAATAATCTGCCGACAGCAGGACATGCCCCGGTGGCGCGACGAACGCGCGGCGGATTTGCCGGCCCAGCTCATCGCGGATCGGGATATTTTGCAGGTTCGGATTCGTCGAAGAAAGGCGGCCGGTGGCGGCGATGGCCTGGTCGTATGTGGTGTGAATCCGACCGGTCTCTTTGTCGATTAACTCAAGCAGCATGTCGGTGAAGCCGGTCTTAAGTTTTGCAACTTCTCGATATTCGAGCAAAGCGTCGATGATGGGATGATTGCCTTTGAGTTTTTCCAGCTCACCGGCGTCGGTCGAGTATCCGGTTTTTATCTTGCGCGTCTTCGGCAGTTTTAGCTTGTCAAAGAGAATTTTTTGCAGCTGCGGCTGTGAATTGACGTTGATCTGCTCGCCGGCATGCGCTTGAATTGCACGCTCTAGCTCAACGGATTTTTTGCCGAGTTTTTCGTCGAGCTCTTTGAGATAAGCCTTGTCGATAAGGATTCCAGCGTGCTCCATGCGCGCGAGCACTCCGACGAGGGGAAATTCCAATTCCACGGCTAGCTGCCAGGTGCCGTTGGCACGCAGCTGCTCCTCAAGTTTTGGCGCGAGCGCGTGCAGTGCCACGGCTTGACGCGCCGCTTGCTGTTTATCGTCGCTGTCGAAGACGAGACTCGTTTGTTCACCGGGTGACGCAGTATTGGCCGGATGCAGGTTCATGCCGAGGTAGCGGCTCGCTGCCTCTTCCAGGGAATAGCCGGAAGGGGAGCCGGGTTCCAGAAGGTAGGCCGCGACCTTGGTGTCGCAGTAAAGACCCGCGACCTCTTGGCTTGACTTCAAAGCGTTGCGGAAAAGTGGCTTGGCGTCGTGCGCAACCTTTGGGCGTTTGGCATCGCGCAAGAAGTCTGCAAGCTCCGCCGCGGCCTTAGAAGACGGCAGGGTGAGAGCTTTTCCTTCGGTGTTGCAAAGCGCAACCCATTGATCGCTCCAGGCGATCGCGGTGGCGCCCTCACCAGTCAGCTCCTTCTTGTCGGTGAGATCGGCGATTGTGAGTTCAACCGCCGAAGCGGGAGCGGCCGTGACGCGATGAAGGTTGAGCGCTTTGAGTCGATCGTGCAGCGTACGAAATTCTAGTGACGTAAAAACCCTGCGGACCTCTTCGTCATCCCACGGCTGTAATTCTAGGCCCGTCGGATCGAGCGGCAGCTCCACGTCGTCGAGCAGGCGGCCCAAATCTTTATTAATGCGCACCTGATCGGCGTGGGCTTTCAGCGATTCTTTCAATTTCGGGGTGAGCTCGCCGGCATGGGCGATGACTTGTTCAATGTCGCCGTATTTCACAACAAGTTGCGCGGCGGTCTTGTCGCCGACTCCGGGAACACCGGGCAAGTTGTCCGCCGCTTCGCCCTTGAGCGCGACGAAGTCGAGCCATTGCGCCGGCGTGACGCCGTAACGTTCGGCGACTGTTGGCTCGTCATAACGGATCACGTCCGAAATGCCACGTCGGGTCATGATGACCTCGACGCCTTCTCGGACGAGTTGGATAATGTCCCGGTCGCCGGTTACGACGATGACTTCATCGCCGTGGTCACGGCAGCGTTTGGTAATCGTCGCTAGCAAGTCATCCGCTTCAAAGCCTTGCAGCTCCACCAGCGGGATTTTCAGTGCTCCTAAGACCTCGCGGATCAGTGGCATCTGTTGGCGAAAGTGTTCCGGGGTTTCAGCGCGGCCAGCTTTGTACTCTTTGTACTTGTCGAGACGGAACTGCGGCGCACCCTTGTCGAAGCAAACCAACACAGCGGTTGGTTTTTCATCGGCCATCAGCTTAATTAACATCGAGGTGAAGCCGAAGACCGCGTTGGTCACTTGCCCAGAAGCCGTTACGAGTGTCTCAGGCAAAGCAAAGAAAGCCCGGAAGGCGAGGGAATGACCATCGAGCAGGATAACTTTGCGCGCGCCGCTGGAGGTCTTGGCTGACGCAGTGCTGTTGCTTAATTTCTTAGCTTTGGTTTTGGGCGGCACTGTATTGGCTTATGTGGTGGTTGAACTTTGTTAAAGTTGATCTTTAAGAGGCGACGACCTCCAATGCTTGCCATCTTTCATAGCATGCTTCGAGCTCGCTTTTCACGGCCTCCAGACGTTCCATCGCGGCGGTTATCTTGTCGCTCGGCTGCTTGTAAAAATCTGCGGCGCCCATACGCGCGTGAATCTCGGTTTGCTCAGCTTCGAGTGTTTCGATTTTCTCAGGCAATGCTTCAAGTTCGCGCTGCTCTTTGTAAGTGAGCTTGCGTGGCTTGTCGCTCGCTTTGTCGGCGCTGCGCTTGTCGTTGGCCGGCGCAGGCCGAGCGGCCTTCGCCGTCTCTGCCTGCTGGCTCGTAACATACTGACGGTAGCGCTCCCAATCTTCGTAGCCGCCGGCGTATTCGCCGATCTTGCCGTTTTCCTCGAAAACGAGCGTGTTTGTGACCACGTTGTCGAGGAAGCTGCGGTCATGACTCACGAGCAGCAAAGTCCCTTCGTAGTCCGCCAACAATTCTTCAAGCAATTCTAGAGTATCGACATCCAAATCATTGGTCGGTTCATCGAGCACCAGCATATTCGCCGGCTGAGTGAATATTTTAGCCAACAGGAGGCGATTGCGCTCGCCGCCGGAGAGTGCCGCGACCGGCGAGTCGATGCGCTGGGCCGGAAAGAGAAAGTCCTTCAGATAGCCGATCACATGGCGATTCCGACCGCGGACGGAAACATAGTTTGAGTCGCTCAAATTATCGCGCACGGTCTTCTCCGGGTCGAGCAAGCGGCGATGCTGGTCAAAATAGGCAAGCTGCAAGCGCGTGCCCATGATCACTTGGCCGCTGGTGGGCTTAAGCTCGCCGAGAATTAATTTGAGCAGCGTGCTTTTGCCCGAGCCATTGGGACCGATGATACCGACCCGGTCGCCGCGCATGATGCGGGTTGAGAAATCGCGGACGACAATGTTGTCGTCGTAAGCGAAGCTGACACGTCGCAGATCGACGACCAGTTTGCCGGAGATATCGCCGGCATCGATGCCGAAGCTGGCGCTGCCCTGAACTTTCAAGCGTGCCGCGTGGGCCTGGCGCATCGTCATCAATGCTCGCACGCGCCCTTCGTTGCGGGTCCGTCGTGCCCTGACGCCGCGCCGAATCCAGGCCTCTTCTTCGGCGAGTTTCTTGTCGAACTTATCCGCGGCGCGCTCTTCGATTTCGAGCAGCGCGTCCCTTTTTTGCAGATAGCCATCGAAATCGCCGGGAAACGAAGCTAAGTTACCACGGTCCAGCTCGACGATGCGGGTGGCGAGATGACGGGTTAAAGTTCGGTCGTGGGTGATGAAAATCAGCGCGCCGCGATAGTTGAGCAGAAACTTTTCCAGCCAGGTAATCGCGTTGATGTCGAGGTGGTTGGTTGGCTCGTCGAGCAGTAGGAGATCGGGCTCACTGACGAGCGAGCGAGCGAGCATTACCTGACGCCGCGTTCCGCCGGAGCAATCGGCGAGCTTTTTCTCCTCGGGCAGACCCAATCGAGTCAGCACGGTCTCGACTTTCTGGTTGACGTTCCAGCCGCCGGACGACTCGATGCGGGTTTGCAAAGCAGCGATACCGTGCATCGCCGCTGCGCTGGTCGTGTCGGCTGCGTGGGTTGCATGATGAAATTCATTCAAAAGGGACCCTAGCTCACCCAGGCCGCTGGCGACGACTTCAAAGATGGTTTGGTCGGTATCCGGCGGCACTTCTTGTTCGAGATGCGCGACCCGCAAAGTGTCTTGGCGCCACACCTCTCCCTCGTCGGGCGCGGCGGCGGCGGTAATCACGCGCATTAACGTCGTCTTGCCGGTGCCGTTGCGGCCGATCAAACACACCCGTTCGCCCAGGTCGATCTGAAAGTCGACGTGTTTCAGGAGCGGCAGATGGCCGTAGGCCAACGACACGTTATCGAGGTGGAGTAGGGGCATGAAGGATCATTGTGCGTAAGTGTCAATCACCCAAGATAGCGCTTCTAGCGTAGGATTTCATCTATGAGGCGGTTATCGAAGAACTCTCTGGAGTTGGTGCTGCTGGCTTTGGGGGATCGAGGTGACGCTGGCGCCGTTGGGGAAGTGACTGTGCCCGGTTTTTGCGCCCACAGCGGTTTATGGGTCATTGTAATTCATTTCATTGTGCTGAATCGTGTTCATGAAATAGAGAGCGAGGGAACGATTCGCGCGCTCCGCTAAAGCGAGTAAGCGCGCGGTGGTTTCGCTACGGCGAAAAAAATTGCGGTAGCCGAGCAATTCGTAAACACTCTGCTCTGGTAGGCTGCTGGCGTAAATGATTCCAGCGCGCGCTGCGCGTAAAGCCTGGGGCACGGCTTGTGCCAGCGGCACGCCCTGACCGGCGTTGTTGCCGATGACGAAATAATCGATGGCGTCGGCGAGACCGGGGATTGTGCTGTTGATGCCCGGGAGCGAGACCTGATCCCAATTGCGCATCTCTGCTTTACCCAGCGCGGTGGTGAGTTCCTTCGGGTAACCGGCGGCAATGCCGAACACGCCACCCACCTGGACGATGCGCGCCCAGGGCAGCGGCGGCTCGGTGACAAATTCGCTGACAGTGACTTCGTTGTCGAGAATTAAAGCGGTGAAATGTTGTTTGCGCGATTGGGTCAAGTCGTTAACGAGGGACATGAATTACCTCCTGAAGAGAGCACTACGTTCTTGTGTATCACGAACTCTCCACTAAATACCTTTCAGCATGTGTTGCGCGTCCGTCAACGCCCGTCGACCGACCAGTGCGGCGGATCGGAGAGCAGCTTGAACACACCGTAGTATGCGCCGACGGTGTGCAGCACAGGGTTGCTGCCGGCGATGTTTGTTAAGCAGAGTTTGCACGGTGCGGACATCGGTTCGATTCGCGCCGTTTTTTCCCACCGATGCTGTGATAACACTCAATGCGGTGCCCTCCTGGCCAGTTGTTCGCTATTCAATTTTATCTTCGTACTTCTTAAGCTGCTCTAGAACAGCTTGGTTGCTCTGATATTTGCGGCGCAATGCTCGCAGTTTCTCATCGGTCCCCGTGCAGTGGGTCTTCATCTGTTTCAGCAAGAACTCGCGCCGCTCGGCATCGTAGCCTTCTTCGCCTCTAAAGTGATCGCAGAGATCGCGCGACTCTTGAAATTGCTTGACCTCAGCCGGGAGCTCTGACCCCAAGGTGGTGCCGCGGTCACACGAACTCACGACGAGCAGCACGAGTGCGGTCCGCAGCCACGCCGTTATGGGCCGAGCGGCGAAATTAATCATAGAGCGCTTTGATAAAACCGCCGTCCTCCAACGCTTTCAAAATCGTATTGTCGACGAATAGCTGCGGCTCGGCGCCGCGCGCTTTGGGGTTTTCCTTGGCCAGGGAATCGAGCACGGTGCGGATGCCGCTGACGGAGGGGTAGGGGGCGCGCTCGAAATAAACGTTGGCGTATTGTTCCCAGGTGCGCTCGGCGTATTTTTCTTTGTCCGCCTCCATGCGCATTTTCTTGAGAATGATGCGCACGCTGTCTTTCTTGTTGCGTTTGAAATAGGCGATGCCCTCGACGTAGGCGCGCATGACGCGGGTCGCCTGATCGCGGTTGGCGCGTAGATAGGCGCGGTTGGCCACCAGCATGCTTTGCAGATAATGGATGTTCATCTTTGCCAGGTCGGCGAGCACGCGAAAGCCATTGTCCTCGGCGATAAAATACGACGGATCGGTGAGGACGGCGCCGTCGACGACTTTTTTCTGCAAGCTGATCAGCATCGTTGGCGACGAGCCGATCTGCAGCACGCTCATATCTTCCTGGCGCAGATTCCAGTGGTTGAGCAGCAACGAGAGCACTGTATGCGACGCGGTGCCGAAGGCGGTGATGGCGATGCGCTTGCCCTTGAGCGCTTCGGGGGTGTCGATATCGGAGCGGACCAGGAGCCGGTGCACGCCCTTGTTGTTCAACGCCGCGACCATGGCGATGTCAACGCCTTTAAGGATCGAGTTGATCACCGGACCGCCGCTGGCGCTGCCGAACTGAATATCGCCGGCAACCAAGGCGTTGACGGCGCGGGCGGCGCCGCCGCCGATGAAAATCGCTTCGACGTCGAGGTTGTGTTTTTTGAAAAAGCCGCGCTCTTCGGCGACCCAGATGGGCGCATTGGTGGGGCTCAACGCGCCCATGCCGATGCGGATTTTGTCGAGCGCGAAGAGTTTCGTTGCGCCGCCGAGGAATATCAGAGAGCTGCAAACAATAATTCGGAGAAGCTTGATCATTTCTCAGTGCCCAGCCTTCCAGTGGCCCGAGTGGACTGCGTCGATGGCGGCTTTCATCTGATCGAAGATGAATTTGGCCGTGCTCGGCGCGCCGGCGCGATCGATGGTGGCGGCCTGATAGCCGACCAGGCCATAACTGACGTAGATTCTGCCATCGGCCTCTGGGCCTGTCTGCCCGCCTAGGACGGGGATTTTTACGCTCTTGCAAACGTCGGCGTAAATTTCCGGTGTGACACTGGTAAGATCGAGCGCCACCGCGCCGGCGTCTTCGAGCCGGTGCGCCCATTTGAGCATATGCTCGTGGTCGGCTTTGCTGCCGTGAATGGTGCTGCCGGCGCCGGCTGGAAAACCGATCTGAGGATAGACCGGCAGGCCGGTTTCAACCACCGCGCGCACGTCATCGAACAACGCTTCTTCCTGTTGGCGGATATCGACTTTGGTCATGTCAGCGCCGACTTCGTTTTTGATGCGCAGCGCCGCGGCGGCGACGGCTTTCGGGCCAGCGTTGCAGGTGGCGGTCGGCATGTCGACGTTGACGACCGCGCGTTCGGCGGCGCAGGCGACGGCTTTGGCAAAGGGCAGCATATCGTCGATGGTGAAATCGTCGGTGTGCGGCAAGCCGAGAAAGACTCGGCCCAGGCTATCGCCGACCGAGAGCAGATCGGCGCCGGCGCGCTCGCAGATCTTGGCCATTTGATATTCGTACACCACCGCGACGGCGATCTTCTTGCCGTCGTGCTTCATCTGCTGCAGGTCTTTGATTGTGAGTTTTGCCATTGTTAGCTCCTTGATTCGGGCATCGACTCGCGCAGAGGCGGCGAGGCCGCAAAGATTAGAATCAAATGTTCGTTGGCCAGTCGGCCAGCAATTTGCCATAGCCGGGAATAACATGGCGGTGGCCGAGCTGCGATAGGATATCCCATAGCATGGCTGGGTTGCTGGCGATGGCCGTGGTTTTTAGCTCGTGTTCGATGCGCTCTAGAACTTTCAAAGGGTCGAGCACGGCGCCTTGGAAATAGATTGCATCTACCGTTCCGGATTCTTTTAAGGCTTGCGCGGTCAGATCGTAAACTGCTTGTGGTGTTTGACTGCTCGCTTCGCCGAGATTTTTAAACGGCCGTGGCGCGGTTACCTCGAATCCGGCGGCGCGCAAGTAATTCAAAATCATTTCGTTGAGGCGCTCGTCGAAAGGGGTGAGGAGCAGCAATCGTTTTGCTTGGTAGCAGCGCAGCGCCGCAACCGATGCGCCGAGCGCGGTGGTGACGGGGATCGGCAGCGCACTCTTTAAATCATCGAACAACCCCGGGTTCATGACTTCCGTCGGTGCGCCGATGACGATGACTGCGTGCCAGCTTTTTTCTTTCGCGAGCGCCGCGATGCGGCTAACGATCTGACTCTTCTTGCCGGTGATTTCGTAGAGGGATTGGCCATAGAGGCCCAGTCCTTGGAAATCGAATTTCACCCACTCGGGCACGAGCCGCAAGAAGCTTTGATAGTGCGGCCAAGTAGCCGGGCCGGGGCTGATGAAGCCGATGCTGAGTGGTTCCATAAAAACTCGCTCAAGTTCTTAGCCACGCAGAGCGGGCAGCACGTGCTTGCCTAATAGATCGATCTGCTCGTGCCAATCTTTGTAGCGCAGCCGCAAATCGTAGACGATGTGATTGGCACCGGCTTGCTCATAGGCGCGGGTTTCCCTGACGATATCTTGCGTCGCACCGGCGAGAATCACGCCGCGCAGATCTGCCAGCGTCGAAAATTTTCCCGACGGCGGTTTCACCCAGCTCGATGAATTATGCGCTTCATCGATCAGGTTATCGACTCGCATGCCTTTGAGCGCGTCCTCCTGGTTCTTGCCGATGGTGGTAAACGGCATCACCGCGGTTTCGAGCATCGCGCGATTTTGCTTGGCGCATAGTTCGCGCAGGTAGCCGATGCGCTGTTCAAATGTCAGCAGCGTAATGCGCGCCGGCATCCAACCATCGCCGTACTCCGCGGCGCGCCGGCAGGAGGCCGGCGTGCCGCCGCCGACCCAGATGGGAATCGGTTTCTGCGGCGTCGGTTTCAGCGCGACGTCGTGAAACTCCATGAACTCGCTTTTGTGCGAGAGGGTTTCACCGGCCCAGAGCCGGCGGCAGATATCGACGTTGGCGCGCGCAAGTTTCACGCGGTCCGCCAACGCCGATGGCCAGCCGGCGGCTGCAAACTCTTGGGGAAAGCCGCCCAAGCCCATGCCCATGACGACACGGCCCTTCGAGATGGCGCTCAAACCGGCAAAGGCTTGCGCGAGATGGATCGGCTGGCGATGGCAAATTGCCATCGCCGTGCCGAGTGTGAGTTTCTGCGTCGCCGCGGCGACGGCGGACAGCACCAGCAAGCCTTCGATGTGAGTGTTATCGATGCCGTCGCTGCGGTGCGGCGTGAAGACCAAATGATCCCGCACCCACACCGAATCAAAGCCATAAGCTTCGGCGCGGCGCGCGCCGGCGATGCAGGCGTCCATCGATGCGTGCTCGCAAAAATGGGGGAGAAGCAGACCGAAGCGGAGGTTGGTTGCCATTTGGAAATATCAATCTCGGCGGAATATCTCGCGCAGAGGCGCGGAGAACGCAAAGCAAAAACCTCTACCGGCTGCCGTGTGAGGTGGCCTGCGGGCCGCAGCGCTCGATGGTTAGGCGAATGGCGATCCGTCCTTCGGCCAAGGTTTTCTGTTTGATCTCATCCCAGCTCTTGGGCTCACCGCGGATCTGTTTATGCCAATCGAGCACGATCGGCATGGCGTCGGGGTGGTCGATGACCTGCGCTTTGCCGTCTACTTGAATGTAGTCCGAGCCGTTGAATTTATCGCCATAAACTAAAAGCGATACATTTGGGTTGCGCCGGATATTCTTGACTTTGAAAGTATTACCGCGCGCAGTGATGGTGACGTTGCCGTCCGCGCCCAGGACCGGCGACACCAGCGTCATCTGCAGCGATACGCCGTCTTTTTTGCGCGCCACCAAGACGCCGTGGTGATTGTGTTTGAGAAATTCCTTGGCATCGGAGATGTCCATCATGCCTCCAAGATATTCGCTAGAGCATCTATACAGGCGAAGCGGGGGAAAAGTACAGCGGCGATTATTCGAAAGTCGCCCAGTTGAGGAAGCTGCGGTCGCGATAAAGGCTGGCGATGTCACGGCTAATCACCACGCCGCGCTGGCTTAAATAATCGGCGATGGGGCGCAGTGGCAAGCCGACGGCAGCCAGGTAGTCGCCTTCGATACGCTCGATCAAGGCTCGGCCATGGCCCTGGATCGAGTAGGCGCCGGCTTTGTCGAAGGACTCGTTGCAAGCGAGATAGGCGTCGACTTCAGCGGCAGGGTACGGGTGCATTTTGACGCGCACTTCTTCGACCAGCGTCAGGCCTGGGCCGCCCTGGCCATCGACGATCGCCACGCTGGTGAGAATCCGATGCTCTTTGCCGGAAAGCTCGCGGAGAATTCTGCGCGCGTCGACGAAGCCGGCCGGCTTGCCAATCTTCTGGCCGTCGATGGCGATCATCGTATCGCTGCCTACGACAATGCTCTCTGGCTGGCGGGACGCTACCGATTGCGCCTTGCCGACGGCGAAGTCGAGCACTTCCTGTTCAATGGCGCGGCCGTGGGTCAGGGTCTCGGTGAAATCGGGGGCAATGACTTCGAAGGGCGTGCCAAGAAGGCCGAGAATCTCCTTGCGCCTCGGCGATGTGGAAGCGAGGATCAGGCGCATGGCGATTAGATAGAAGCAAATGCCGCAGCTGAAGTGGCTTCGCCGCAGTGCATCGAGTTGTTCATGCCCTCGGTGAGAAAATCCTGCAAACAGCGATCGACCTCTGCCGCGCTGCTCAGGCGCACCATGCGCGAGCGCATTTCGGCGGCACCGCGAAAGTCGAGGCAGTACCAGATCAAGTGCTTGCGCATGCCGACGAAGCTGCGCAGTTGAACGACGCTTTGATAATGTTCGCTATGCTCGCGAATGACCTCAAAGCGGTCTGCCAAGCCGATGGCTGGCTGTGGACCGACAATGCCGTTGCCGCAGAGCGCCTGTTTCACCTCTCCTTTGCCGGCGAATAGCCAGGGGTTTCCTTCGGCGGCCCGGCCCATCAGCACACCATCAACCCCAGTCTCACTAATGCGGCGATAAATGTCCGGCATATCGCGCAAATCGCCATTGCCCAACACTAGAGTACTGGAGCCTTTGGCATGCTGCGCCGCGCGGGCAATGGCGTGCCAATCGGCGTCTCCCTTGTAGCCTTGCTGCAGCGTGCGGCCGTGCAGGGTGATCGCCGCCGGGCGCTCTTCAAGCAAATTCGGGATCCACTCGTCGATGGCGTTGCGCTCATAGCCGATGCGGGTTTTCACCGACAGGGGGATGATCCGCCGCTTGGGTGCGTCGTCGCTGCCGGTGCGCAAGCGATTGGCGGCTTTGAACGCCGCGATGGCGCTGGGGCGAATGCCGATCTGCTCCAACGTCTGGCCGTTGGCCCAGTCTTCGATGCCGTGACGCGCCGCCCGGATAATTTCGCGAGCTAGCTCCGGCGTGCGAATAAGCGCCGCGCCGCAGCCGGCGGCGGCGACTTTCTTGGCCGGGCAGCCCATGTTGATGTCGAGGCCATCGAATCCTAATTCTCCAACGATATGAGCGACTTTGTAAAACAGCTCTGGAGTCTTACCGTATATCTGCGCCGCGATCGGCCGCTCGATTTCCGCATAAGTGAAATCCTTGATCATGATGTCCGGCGCGTACATGGCCGACTGAATATTGACAAACTCGGTCAACATCACATCCGGCTTGCCATGTTTCGCGGTGATGTAGCGAAACGACGCATCGGTCACGCCGTCCATCGGCGAGAGGCCGATGATCGGGCGCGGGATCTGCTGCCAGAAATTGTCCATCAACCGCTAGAATATCATGCGCGTTACCGACTGTCACTTCTCGCTGGCGAGCGATCCGGCAATTCCCCAAGCTTCCTTTTCCATGTCGTGAAACAGAATGTTCAAAGATTCCGGCTTGACGTTGGCGACCTCGAGGAAATCCTTCGAGATCCGTTTCACCAATTCATTTTTCTGCTCTTTGTCGCGGCCCTTGTACATGTAGATATGAACCACCGGCATGAGAACCTCCCAAAAGTAATTATGAGTTATGAATTATGAAAGCGGAAAGGGAAAAACAAGACGGCGAGTTTGTAGAAAACTATCATGCGGTGTGCTAGCTTTTTTGCAATCAGCAATCGCGGCGCAGTCTGTCGAAGTCGTGGAGAGGTGGCCGAGCGGTTGAAGGCGCACGACTGGAAATCGTGTGTACCCCAAAAGGGTACCGAGGGTTCGAATCCCTCCCTCTCCGCCACACCGAGAAATAGGCGGTCACCCTCGGAACTCGGGTGTCGATTGCTGATAGTTAGGTCCTGTGCAAGGCGGAACCGTGAACTCCGTCAGGTCCGGAAGGAAGCAGCGGTAACGGCGATACCCCTGTGCCACAGGGAAACCTGGCTGTCAGCAATGGGCACCTGGGCGCCCGCGGGTGCGGGCGCATCTCAAATTGCAGATTTCAAATTTCAAACTGCTCGTTGCGGTTTGAGCTTACTTCGGAACTAGCCAGCAGCCTATGTCCTACCTCGTTCTTGCACGCAAATGGCGGCCGCAGACTTTTGAAGATATTGCGGGGCAGGCGCATATCGCGCGCACTTTGCAGAACGCCATTCGCGCCAGCCGGATTGCCCACGCCTATCTTTTTACCGGTGTGCGCGGGGTCGGCAAGACCACCGCGGCGCGGATTCTTGCGAAGGCGCTCAATTGCGAAAAGGGGCCGACGCCGACGCCTTGCAACGAGTGCAGCCAGTGCGTCGAGATTACTTCGGGCAGCGCCATCGATGTTTTGGAAATCGACGGCGCGTCGAACCGCGGCATCGATGAGATTCGCCAGATCATCGAAAACGTCCGCTACCAGCCGGCCAAATGCCGCTTTAAGATCTACATCATCGACGAAGTGCACCAGGTGACCAAAGACGCGTTCAACGCGTTGTTAAAAACTCTGGAAGAACCGCCGCCTTCGGTTAAGTTTATCCTCGCCACCACCGAACCGCATCGCTTGCCGGAAACGATTCTATCGCGCTGCCAGCGCTACGATTTCCGGCGCATCGCGCTCCGTGAGATCGTCCAGCGGCTTGGTGCCATCGCCAAAGCCGAAGGACTCCAGATTAGCGAAGGGGCGTTGATTGCGCTGGCGCGCGAAGCCGACGGCAGCATGCGCGATGCGCAGTCACTGCTGGAGCAGGTGTTGGCCAGCGCGGGCACCGGGGATCAGGCGGGTGCGCCGGCCGCGGTCGATGAGCAACTGCTGGTCGACATGTTAGGTTTGGGCGAGCGGCAGACGCTCCATGCGATCTCGCAAGCGGTCATTTCTGGCGACGCCAAGAGCTGTGTCGAACGGATCGCCGAAGCGTCGAACCAAGGACGCGATTTGGGCCGCATATCGCGCGATCTGGTGGAGCATTTTCGCAATCTGCTAGTGGTTCGGTTGGCCACCGAGCGACGCGGCAACGAGCCGATTCAAGCCCTCGACCTGCCCGATCAGGAGGTTGCCGAATTGGGCGCGCAGGTCAAAGACATTTCCGTTGACACATTGCTCGACTATTTCGATTTTATGGTGGCGGGCGATGAGGGTGTGAGCCGCTCGGCCAACCCGCGTTTTGCCCTCGAAGCAACCTTGATCCGGTTGGCGACCTTACCCCAGACTCTGCCGGTGGCGCAGCTGCTCGAACGGCTGGAAAAATTAGAGGGCAAAGGCGGCGCAGTGGCGCGTCCGCCGGCAGCGCCGCGGCCGCCCCAGCCGCAGGCCGCGCCTGCCCCAGCGCCGGTTGCAGCCGTGCCGAGCGCGCCCGTGCAGGTGGTCCAGCCGGTGCCCGCCCCAGTGGCGCAGACGGCCGCGGCGCGGCGCAGTCCCATGGTTGTCGGCGACAACCTGTGGCAGGAATTTGTCACCTTCGTCGGCCGTGAGAAGAAATTCCTCGGCTCCCATCTTGAGTCGGGCACGCCGCTCGATTTCAACGAAGAAGAACTCCATATCGGTGTCGCCGAGAAACATCATCTCAGCTATCTCCAAGATCCCGAGAACTTGGCAGCCTTGAAAAACCTCGCCAAGCAGTTTTTCGCCCGTGATCTGATGATCAAGGTCGCTGCGTCGGAAAGCACTGCGGCCGCCGAACCCAACTGCCTACCAGCGCCGGCGCAGGGCAGCGAGGAGCGCAGCGAGATGGTGAAAGAGGCGCTGCGGATTTTTGGCGGCTCGGTGCGCTCGGTGCGGCGCGACAATCGTTAAGTTTTTCCGGAGGAATCGATGGCACAAAGCATGGCGGGCATGGGCGGTTTGCTCAAGCAGGCGCAGGAGATGCAGGGGCGCATCGCCAAGATCCAAGAAGAACTGGCGCAAAAAACCGTCGATGGCTCGGCCGGCGGCGGCATGGTGCAGGTGAAGGTCAATGGCCAATTTAACCTGGTTTCGGTTGCCATCGAACCGGCGGTCATCAATGGCGATGACAAGGAGATGCTGCAAGATTTAATCCTGGCCGCTGTCAATGACGGCATGCGCAAAGCGCGCGAAATGGTGGCGGCGGAAATGAGTAAAGTTACCGGCGGATTCAAAATCCCAGGTATATCGTGACGCTACTGTCTGTGGCGTCACGAATTCCAAGTTTCAGATTTCAGATTCCAGATAGTCCCAGAGTTTAGATAGGGGGCATGGGAGCGTTGGCTGCACGAAGCGAATTTTGGCGCCACGGGGAGGCGCGATGAGCAGTTACCCTGGGCCGATGGCCCGTTTAATCCAAGAATTATCCAAGCTGCCGGGCATCGGTGAAAAGAGCGCGGCACGGCTGGCCTTTCATATGCTCAAGGGCAAGCGCGAGGATGTTTTCGCCCTCGCCGAGAGCATCGGCAAGCTGCGCCAGGAGATCGGTTTGTGCCGGCAATGCTTTGGTTTCAGCGAGGTGAGCGCCAGTAACGGTGAAACTTCGCTCTGTGCGATCTGCAAAAATTTTGAGCGCGAGCAGGACAAGATATGCGTCGTCGAAGAGCCGGCCGATCTCATGGCCGTGGAAAAATCGCAGGAGTACCGCGGTCTCTACCACGTGCTGCACGGCACGATCTCGCCGTTGGATGGCATCGGCCCGGAGGCGCTGCGTATCGGCGAATTGATCGAGCGCCTGAAGGACGGTTCGGTGCGCGAAGTGATCGTCGCCACCAACCCCACGGTCGACGGCGAAGCGACCGCGCTGTACCTGTCCAAGGCGATCAAGCCCCTCGGCGTTTCGGTCACGCGCATCGCGCGCGGTCTGCCCATGGGCGGCGATCTCGAATACACGGATGCGGTGACGCTGGGCAAGGCGTTGGAAGGGCGGCGTGAAATCTAGGCCATGAGGAATCTTGTTGTCTCCTGTCTACTGCTGTCAACCATTGTCCAGTTTGCGTCGGGTTGTCTGTACTACGGTCGCAATTTTCCCGTCACACCGGTGCGCGAAATCAAGAACAATGTCACCACCCAGCGCGAGATTTTTGCCAATTTTGGTGAGCCCGACCGGCGCGGCCTCGAAAACGGCCATGAGATTTGGATCTATTCGTATCAATTCTACGAGCTAGCGCAGCTGCGCGAGTCCAAAGAGTTGGTGGTGCTATTCAACGCCGATCAAACCGTGCGCAGTTATTCCTACACCGGCAAGTGATTCTGCATAAGCACCTATGCGCCGCAGTCAAAAAGGCAAGAAATTTTCTCGATCGTGAAATATCTCTTTTGCGGAACATCATTTCGTGATAAACGCTCGACACTACACATGTCAAAGGAGATCTGATGGAAAAGCTGTCACGGCTTGCGACTGATAAGATGAAAACTCCGGCGCGCACCAGGAAGAAGCAAAAACGCAAGCCGCGAGTCGGCAAGCTTGCCCACGAGCTTTTGAATCAGATGAGCGTGATGCAACTTTCCTGTTTTAGTCTGCGCCAGCAATTGCAGAAAAACCCGGCGATCAATTTGCGTCATCTCGACGCCATCGAAAAAACTTTGTCGGAAGCTGCCGAGTTGGCCAATACCATTCAATCGAGATTGGCAAATTCGACGGGCGATGACAATGAACGCACAGCGGAGGTTGAGCCAATGCAAATAGGCAGCAAGGCCAATGTTTACCCGTTCCCAAAACCTTCATCTACCGGGTAAGAAGTGAGCAAATTCATGGCGCCGCCACAGCGGCGCGCAGTTTCTTGCACCTAGTTTCCTGACCCGGAAGTCCGTTGGAAAAATAGCCGATAGCCTCCCCCTTTTCAGCGGAGTTCCCTCTGTCTTCGATTTACCCAACGAACTTCTGCTAGCTGAACAACAGAAACAGCTTGGTAGCGAGCCAACCGATGGCGCCGCAAATCGGGAAGGTGAGCACCCAGGCGGTGACTATTTCGATGGTGACGCCCCAGCGCACAGCGGAGAACCGCCGCGTTGCGCCGACGCCGATGATGGTCGTGTTGATGGTGTGAGTGGTGCTGAGCGGAATACCGAGGCGGGTGGCCAGCTCGATGGTCATCGCGGCGCCGGTTTCGGCGGCAAAGCCATGCACCGGTTCGAGTTTGGTCAGGCGCAGTCCCATGGTTTTGACGATGCGCCAACCGCCCACCGCCGTGCCGATGCCCATGGTGACGGCACACAGCAAGATCACCCAGATCGGCACCTGAAAAGTCGGCATGACACCGCCAAGGAGCAGAGCCAGAGCGAACATGCCGATAAATTTTTGTCCGTCGTTGGAGCCGTGGCTAAACGCCATGAACGCGGCGGAGAGAATTTGCAGCCGGCCGAATATGCGCCGCACCGTGCCAGGGCGGCTGTTGGCGAGCGATCGATAGAGTGCTCCCATGATCAACAGGCCGCCAAAGAAACCGAGAAACGTAGAAAACGCCAGGCCGATCAAAACTTTGGTCCAGCCGGCGGCGACCAGACTCGCCGGCCCGGCGGTCGCCAAGCCAGCGCCGGTAAGGCCAGCGATCAGCGCGTGACTCTCGGAGGTTGGCAGGCCAAAGTACCAAGCCACGGTGCTCCAAACGATGATGCCGATCATGGCAGCGCCGACGGTAGTAAGATTGATCACTTCGGGGCGAACGATGTCTTTGCCGATGGTCGAGGCCACGGCTGTGCCGGACATTGCGCCCAAGGCGTTGAGCACGGTGGCGACGGCCAGCGCTTGATAGGGTGAAAGGACACGCGTTGACACCACCGTAGCGATGGCATTCGGAGAATCGGTCCAGCCGTTGACGAACTCCGCCGCCAGGATGAGGAACAGCACCACGTAAAGAATGATCGGTCCGTCGAACATAGGGCAATGCTACGCAGCGCTCAGGAGTTCTTAAGACCGATCGTTTCCAAGGTATTGGCAACGTCTTCGCAGCGGTCAGTGGCCGATTCGAGGATTTCATAGATATCGAGCCATTTGATGACATCCATGGGTGTGCTGCCATTCTCAAAGAGGTGGCCAATGGCTTTGCGATAGATATCGTCGGCGGCATTTTCGAGCCGGTTGATCTCGATGCAGTACTCGTCGATATCGTCCAGCCGCGGCATATGGGACACCGCTTTCACCAGCTGCTCGGTGGCATTGACGATGGTGTCGGCTAACTCCTTGGCCTCTACGGTTGGTTTGTCGATGCGAAAGAGCACCATGCGGGACGCCGCCGCCTCGATGGCGTCCATGACGTTGTCCAAAGCCGTGGTCAACGCGTGGATATCCTCGGCATCAATGGGCGTCAGAAAGGTCTGATTTAAACTGCGAATGGTGCGATGGGTGATGCGATCTCCCTCATGTTCGAGATCTTTGAGTTTTTTCCAAGAGTCCTGTGGGTTGTCGTACTTGTCGAGCATCTCCTTGAGGGCGCGCGCCCCTTCCAAGGCGTTTTGCGCTGACTGCTTGAACAGATCGAAGAATTTTCCCTTGTGCGGGACAAAATTGAACATGATTCGGCCTTACGCGAGAACTCGGAGGCCTGTAGATACCAACTCCCCAACGGGAATTCAAGGAAATGTTACAAGAATATTGCGAACTGGTTACAACGATGGAGGCAGACCGACTCATACCGGCTTAAAGATGTAGTGAGGCAGAACAGATTTGCTAGGCGCGGAGTCCTTTGCCCTTGGGCGAGGCTTGGCGGTTGGTTGACGCGAGCTCATTGGCCGCGCCATTGACCGCTGGGGTGCTCGGCAGCCTGACGGAGACCGTCGTTCCCTGGTTGACGACGCTGGCGATCTGCAACTCGCCTTTATGCGCCTGCACGATGTGCTTGACGATTGCCAAGCCCAGACCTGTGCCGCCGATTTCGCGCGATCGCGCCTTATCGACGCGGTAAAACCGTTCGGTGAGCCGGGGCAAATGGTTCTCAGGGATGCCGACGCCGGTATCGGCCACCGCGATTTCGATGCCGCTGCCCTGGTTTTTCAGTTCGGCGGACCGGGCCGAAACGGTCACGCTGCCGCCCTGGGGTGTGTATTTGATCGCGTTGTCGATCAAATTGATCAGCAGCTGCTGCAGCCGATCGGAGTCGCCGAAGATCGCCGGCAGCTCTGGCGCAATGTTCGTTTTGAGTTGCACCTCGGCCTTTTTCGCCTTGTCCAAAACAACTTCAAGCACTCGGTGCACCAAAAGGCGCGCATCGAGCGCCGTTTGATGGAGCTGGACATTGCCCGACTCGAGATCGGAAAGCGTTAAGAGATCGTCCGTGAGTCGGCTCAAGCGGTCCGAGTGCCGTTCGACGATCGCCAAAAATTGCCGCGTATCCGCTGGATCGGCGGGCGGCGACTCGATCAACGTTTCGACGTAGCCGCGAATCGCCGTGAGCGGCGTTCGTAGCTCATGGGACACGTTGGCAACGAAATCGGCGCGCACGCGCTCGAGCCGTTTGAGCTCGGTGATATCGTGAAACACCAGGATGAAGCCGATGGTGTCGAGCTGCGCGTCGCGCAAATTGGTGCCGCTTACCCTGAACCAGCGCCCCTCATGAAATTCGAGATTGGTTTCGTAGCGGCTGTGGGTGAAATCGAACCGCAGCACGGCGCCGATGACTTCATGCATGGCGGGGTGGCGTGACATCTCCATGAGCGAAAGTCCTTCACATACGGTGCCGCTGGGAATCTGAAATATCAGCCGCGCCTGTTCATTAAGCAGCAAAACCTTGCCGCGCAAATCGACCACCAAGAGGCCTTCGTTCATGCAATGCAGGATGGCGTCGAGTTTTTCCTTCTCGCCGACCAGCTCGCCATGCGCGCTCTTCAAGCGGCGGCTCATGGAGCTCAATTGATCTTCGAGGGCGTTCAGCTCATCGTTGGCGCTTGTGGAAAATTCCCTTTGCGGAAAAGTTCCTTCGGAGATTTCTCCGGCAAAGGCGACCAGTGCTCGCAGGCGGCGGGCGGCCCGCGACGCAAACAGGTAAGCGAGCAGGAGACCGGCGGTTGAGACCAGCAGCAGGCCCAGCAGTAGCTGCGAGCGCAGCGTGCGAATGGCCTGGTCGATATCGGTCAGCGGGATGGCGACGCGGATGATCTGTTGGCGATGCTCCGCGCGCTGGCGAAAGGCACGATAGAACATGTCATAGCCCACCGTTGAGCTATAGCGAATACTCGAGCCGGTGCCGCCGGCCAGCGCTTCGCGAATCTCCGGACGGCTTGCGTGATTTTCCATGGCGGCGGCCGGTTCGTCGGAATCGGCGAGCACGGTGCCGTCCGTGCCGACCACGGTAAGGCGGATCGCCAATTCTTTGCCGAGTTCCTTGGCCAGCCGGTCTAGTGCCGCGGGGTCGGCTCCAATAGGCAGAATGCGCGCGATCAGGCGCGCCCGTTGTTCGAGCGATTTGCCAACGGTGTCGGTGTAGAGGTGGCGCAGGTCGGATTGGGCGAGAAAGAAAAATCCAATAAACAGCAGTGCGACGACCGCCAGATAGCTCAGAAAAAACTTAGCGATCAGCGTGTTATTCCAGGGCTTTCTCATCGAACTTGTAGCCGACGCCGCGCAGCGTCAGAATCCACCTCGGATGGCTGTCGTCCTTTTCGATTGCTTTGCGCAGGCGACGAATATGCACGTCCACGGTGCGCGGTGTCACGAAGGTATCGCCGCCCCAGACCCGGTCGAGCAATTGGTCGCGGTTTAACACGCGATTGGGGTTTTGCACAAGAAAACGCAGCAACTCAAATTCTTTCAGGGTCAGCTTGACCGCTCTTCCCGCCACCGACACATCGTAGGTGCTAAAATCGATCTTCAAGGCTCCCTTTTGGTAGGTCGGAGCCGCCGTCTCGGCCGTGGGCGCAGTCGAGCGCCGCAAGAGCGCGCGCACGCGCGCCACCATCTCACGCGGGCTGAAGGGCTTGGCGAGATAATCGTCGGCGCCGATTTCCAAGCCGATGACACGATCGGCTTCAGCGGCTTTGGCGGTGAGCATCAAGATCGGCACTCGTGCGGTGGCCGCTCGCTCACGCAGCTGTTTGCAGACTTCCAGTCCGGACAAACCCGGCAACATGAGGTCGAGGATGATCAAATCGGGGCGCTGGGTTTGCGCGGCCTTGAGCGCCTTCTCACCATCTTCGCTTTCCAGAACTTTGAAGCGCTCCTGTGCCAGGTGGTAATGCACCAGCTTGCGGATATCGGGCTCGTCTTCGACCACCAGGATGACCGGGCTGGGCATGATCGAACGACTCAAACCGTCGGCGGCAGGTCCTTGACGTGGCGGATGCTTTTGCCTTTGACCATGAAGACCACCAGCTCGGCGATGTTCGTGGCGTGATCGGCGATGCGCTCCAAATATTTGGAGACCGAGGTGATCTTGACCGCGCGGTTGATGGTTTGCGGATCGGACATCATGAAGCTGATCACCTCACGGAAGATTTGCGCATTTAGTTGATCGACCTGGTCGTCGTCTTTGCAAACCTTGAGCGCCAGCTCGGTGTCCTCGCGCACGAAGGCATCGAGGCTCTCGCGAATCATCCGCTCCGAGATCTGCGCCATGCGCGGGATGTCGATATAGGGCTTTAACTGCGGCTCTTGATTGAGCTCTAGAGTGCGCTCGCAAATATTGACCGCCATGTCGCCGATGCGCTCCAGGTCGGTGGTGATCTTCAGCCCGGTCGTAATGAAGCGCAGGTCGCGGCCCGCCGGCTGATGCAGCGCCAGCATGCGAATGCACAACTCATCGATGTTAACGTCGAGCCGGTTGACTTCGTGATCGCGCTCGATGATGATTTTCGCGAGGTCGGAGTCGCGCTCGACCAGCGACCTGATCGCCTTCTGAATCTGGTCTTCGACCAGGCCGCCCATGTAGAGAATATCTTCGCGCAGCTTTTTTAGATCTTCTTCGTACTTTTTATCAGTGTGCTCGGCACGCATTGGACATCCTCCATTATCCGAAACGCCCGGTGATATAGTCTTCGGTCTGGCGCTTGTCGGGGTTGGTGAAAAGTTTGCCGGTCTCGCCGAACTCGATCAACTCGCCGAGATAGAAAAACGCCGTATAGTCAGCGCAGCGCGCCGCTTGCTGCATATTGTGCGTGACGATGACGATCGTAAAGGTCTCTTTGAGCTCATGAATGAGCTCTTCGATGCGCGCCGTTGAAATCGGATCGAGGGCCGAGCAGGGTTCGTCCATCAATAGCACGTCGGGCTCCACGGCCAGGGCCCTGGCGATGCATAAGCGCTGCTGCTGGCCGCCTGACAGTTCGGCGGCGCTCTTGTGCAAGCTGTCCTTTACTTCGTCCCACAGCGCGGCGCGCCGCAGGTTGCGCTCGACGACTTCGTCGAGCAGGCGGCGGTCTTTGATGCCGACGATGCGCAGGCCGTAGACGACGTTTTCGTAGATACTTTTGGGAAACGGGTTCCACTTCTGAAATATCATACCGACCCGACGGCGGAGTTGAATCACATCGGTGGCGGGGGCGTATATGTCTTGGCCTTCGAGCCTGATCTGGCCGCTGATGCGCGTGCCCAACACCAGATCGTTCATGCGGTTCAAACAGCGCAGCAGCGTGGTCTTACCGCATCCTGAAGGTCCGATGAACGCGGTGGCTTTTTTGGGCTGAATCTCGACATTGATCGATTTCAGAGCGTGCTTCCCGCCATAAAAAAAGTCGACGTTCTCGACGTTAATAATCGGTGTGGCGGCCGCCGCGAGGGTTTGCGTGCCCATTGTGCTGAGTTCTGTTGCCGGCATTTCGCGTCTTTCTGAATCGCTTTGCATCTCTAGGGCCATCTTATCTCCGGCGCTCCTGATTTTCATCCGGGTTCTTTCTACCACTTGATGCGCTTGCGGAAACGATAGCGCAGCCAAATCGCGACGGCGTTAATCGCCAGGGTCATCGCCATCAGCACAAGTCCGGTGGCGGCGGCATTCCAATGAAACTCTTCCTGGGGCCGCGACACCCAGTTGAACATTTGAATTGGCATCACGGTGAAGGGCGAGAAGAGCCACCCGAAGGAGATGAACGGAAACTCCGACGTGAACGGCGGGTCGGGGAGAAAGGCGATGAACGTCAACGCGCCGATGGTGATGAGCGGCGCAGTCTCGCCGATGGCGCGCGACAGCGCGATGATCACACCGGTCAAAATACCGCCGGTGGAGTAGGGCAGCACGTGATCTTTGACCATCTGCCATTTGGTCGCGCCCAGGGCTAAGGCCGCTTCGCGCATGCTTTGCGGCACCGCGCGAATCGCTTCGCGGGTGGCGACGATGACGATCGGTAGGATCAAGAGCGCCAAAGTCAGCCCGGCGGTGAGCACGCTTTGGCCGAGCTGGAGCTGGTAGACGAATAGCCCAAGCGCCATCAGGCCGTAGACAATCGACGGCACGCCGGCCAAGTTGGCAATGTTGATCTCGATCAACGCGGTGAGCCAGTTTTTCGGTGCGTACTCTTCCAGATAGACACCGGCGGCGATGCCCAGCGGCACGGCGGTCAGGGCCGTGACCAACATGACCAACAGCGTTCCGACCCAGGCTGAGAGGATGCCGGCGCGCGCCGCAAAACGCGAGGGAAACGATGCGAAGAATTGCCAACTGAGCCGGCCCAGGCCGTCGTAGGCGAGGTCGAAAATCAGCGCACCCAGCGTCATGATGCCGATAAATGTGGCGACTAGGCCGCCGAGGACAAACAGCTTGTCGATGCGCTGGTTGCGCGCAATTGCCGCTTGGAGATCGTTGGGTGCTGCCATCAGTAGATTTCCCTGAATCTTTTGCGCAACAAGTGGCCGCCGATGTTAAACACCAACGTCATCACCATTAACGTCAAGCCCGCGGCAAAGATGCTTTGATACGCGATGCTGCCGTGCGGTAGGTCGCCCAGACTGACTTGAACGATGTAGGCGGTGATGGTGGCGGCGCCATCAGCCGGGTTTAACGTCAGATTCGGTTGCGTGCCGGCGGCAAGGGCCACGATCATGGTTTCACCGACGGCGCGGGAAAACCCCAAGACGTAGGCGGATGCGATGCCGGAAAACGCCGCCGGGATCAACACCCGCAGCCCGGTTTGCAGCCGGGTTGCGCCCATGGCGTAGGAGCCCTCGCGGATATGCACCGGCACGGCGCGCATGGCGTCTTCGCTGAGCGAGCTGACGTAAGGGATAATCATGATGCCGATCACCATGCCCGCGCTGAGCATGTTAAAGCCGGGCAAGTCGGGCAGCAGCTTTTGCAGCAGCGGGGTGACAAACAGCAGGGCGAAGTAGCCGAACACCACCGTCGGCACCGCGCTCAGCAATTCCAGGGTCGGTTTGAGAATTTCGCGCACCCGATTGCTGGCGTACTCGCTTAAATAGATGGCGATGGTCGTGCCGAGCGGCAGCGAGACCAACAGCGCCACTAAAGAAGTTACCAGAGTGCCGGTCACCAGCGGCATGATGCCGTAGTGGGGATCGGCGAAAAGCACCGTCCACTGGGTGTCGGTGAGAAAATCGATGAGCGACACTTGCTTGAAAAATGCCACCGACTCGTGGAGCAAGATGCCGACGATGCCTGCGGTAATGGCAATCGATGACAGCGCGGCCACGAACAGAAAAAATTCGATAAAGCGTTCTTTGAATTTCTGCCCGCTACGCGCGGCGGCGACGCCTTTGAGTCTTGCGGTCACGGCGGTGCTGGCAGTGGGGCGATCGGGCGCGTTCATGGGGTGCGTAGCTAGCCCGGATTATTCATCGCTGCGGCGCGATCGAAGTGAAACTCTTCCGCAGCGAAGGCAACAGATATCCGCTTCGACGCCGCCTTGTAGGGGGGCGACCGGCGGTCGCCCTGCTCTGCGAATCGCAGTGGAAAGGTCGAAGCGATGCCCAGCATCGGCGAATCAAACCGAACGATTTGCGCTGATGCCTTCGCTCCTCCAGAGTTCCACTTGGATCGACACAGTGTCATGGGTTTTCCCGGTCGCATGAATAATTCGGGCTAGGATCTAGAACTTGGCTTCTCGCTTCATCAGATCTTCGATCTTGACGCCGACCTCGGCGCTGCCGCCGAAGACGGTGCCGGTCTTGCCCTTCTGCAGATGTTCCAGACCCAGAGTATAGGCATTGGCCGGCAGCGCGACATATTTCACTTCTTTGACTAGTTTGCTGGCGTTTTTCAGGAAGAACTCGACGAAATCTTTCACGTAGGTTCTGGCCAACGACTTTTTGCTGACATAGATGAAAACCGGCCGGGAGAGCGGCTGATAAGTGCCGTCTTCGACGGTCTTGGCTGAAGGCATCACTGCGCCTTTGCCACCATCCACGGCAACCGCTTTCAGCTTCTTTTGATTCTCGATGTAGTAGGCATAGCCGAAATAACCGAGGGCGTTGCGGTCGTTGGCGATGCCCTGGACCAACACGTTGTCGTCTTCGCTGGCGGTGAAATCGCCGCGGCTCGATTTGGCCTTGCCGATCACGGCTTCGGTGAAGTAGTCAAAAGTTCCCGAGTCAGCGCCGGGGCCGAACAGCTTCAATGGATTGTTCGGCCAATCCGGTCGTATCTGGTTCCAGGTCGTTACCTTGCCCTGAGCGCCGGGCTGCCACATGTTTTTTAGGTCCGCTATGGAAACCGATTTCACCCAGTCGTTTTTGAGATTCACCATCACCGTGAGAGCATCGTAAGCGATCGGTAGCTCGAAAAATTCCACGCCGGTCTTTTTGCACGCCTCGACTTCCTGTTTGAGGATGGGCCGCGAAGCATTGCTCACGGCGATTTCGCCGCGGCAAAATTTCTTGAAGCCGCCGCCGGTGCCGGCGATGCCAACGGTGACTCGCACCTTGCCCTTCTTGGATATCTGAAACTCCTCTGCGACCGCCTCTATAATCGGAAAAACCGTGCTCGACCCATCGATTTGCACTACCTGGGCTTGCCCCTGTGCGCCCCAGCTGAGTCCGGCGAGCAGCCCCAACGCCAGCACCGCTTGCTTCATGTGATTCTCCTTAACAGACAAACTAAGCGCCCTTTGTTACGGCAATGTTACAGAATGATTAAACCTGGGTGAACGGTTGACGCGGCGTTCACAGCGCGGGGAAATCTTGCCGCGGCTTGACAGCGGCTTAGAATCGTTCGGCGGGTCTGCGCCGTGCGGCGGCAGGTTGGCGCAGCCCGGCATAAAAAATCGCCGCGAGGACGAAACAGGCGATCAAACCGGTCATCATCGGAGCGTAACTTTGATGGCGATCGTAAACCGCGCCGGCGATGACCGGTCCGACCGCCGCACCCCAGAGATAAAACGCGCTCATGGTGCCGCGAATGGTGCCGAAGTGTTTGCGGCCGAAGAAATCGCCAACCGTGGCCCAGCCCACCGGAAAGATCGATTCGACGACCGTAAACAATATGACGAAGAGCCACAGCGTCCATTCCGCCTGGCCGTAGGCCAATAGTAGAAGCGAGCCGACGCCGACCACCATGCTGCAGGCCATCAAGCGCGGTTTGTTCATGCGATCGGCGAGCCAGCCGAGCAGTAGGTGGGTTGGCAGGCTGACCAAAGCCATGGTCGCCAGCAGTGTGGCAGCGCGCGGCTGGCTTAAACCTTTCCAAACCATGATCGGGATGAAGTGCACCGTGATCGTATTGAACGCCGCCACGCGGCCGATGGTCGCCAGGATCATCAGCCAAAACGCCGAAGTCTTCATTGCCTCGCGCAGTGTGAACTCGGCTTCTTCCCAGGGGCTTGCTGATGAATGCGTTGAATGACCGACGGGCTCACTGGACGGCGTCGTGCGAGTTGGTTCGTCGCCATCACCGTCGGGGCGCAGCCCCATGCTTTCGGGCGAGCGGCGCACCGGCAGCGCCAGCGGGATGCCGATGAGAATTAAGCCGAGGCCGGCAGCGAAAGCACCGTAGCGCCAGCCATAGTTGTAGACCAAGTAAGACAGCACCGGCGTGATCAGCGTGCCGCCGATGCCAATCGACGAGCTGACCAACGTCATGGCGAGAGCGCGCTTACGGATAAACCAGGTGTTGGCCAGCACCATCGGCGAGTGCATGAAGCCCGCTGAAAAGGCGAGCGAAATCACGCCGAGATAAACGACCAATAGCGCTGCGTAGCTATTGACCCCGGCGAGCATCATATAACCAACACCGGAAAGCAGCATCGCCGCCATCATCAGCGGCCGCGGGCCGAAGCGATCGATCAGATAGCCCGCGAACGGCCCCTCGATGGCGCCCTCGGCGCGCGCCAAGGAGAAAACTAACGAGGTCGCCGCGCGGCTCAGGCCGAGCTCCTGAGACATCGGCAGGAAAAAAACCGTGAAGCCGTACAGATGAAAGCCGCCGCCGAGGAGCCGCACGGCGCAGCCCACGGCGACCATGTGCCAGCCGTAATAAACCCCGGCGAGTTGTCTGCGGACGGCTTCGATCAATTCCGCGGCCGGGTGCAGATGTCCAATGCCATCAGGGCGTACACCTGCGCCGCTTTGACCATGGTGTCGATCTCAATTTCTTCATTGCGCGGGCCAATGCGCCGGCCGCGCGGGCCGATCTTGATCGCCGGGATGCCCAACTCGTTGTAAACGTTAGTATCGGTCCAGATACTGGCGCGGTCGGGCGCTTCCGGCTTGATCTTCTCACCGAACAGATGTTGGTAAACGTCTTCGGCGGATTTGACCAGCGGCTCGACATTTTTGCCTTCGTGGCCGAGCAGCGACTTGTAAATATCCATTTGATATTCGAGGCCGGTGCCGTTCAAGGTTTTTTCCAGCTCGTATTGAATTAACACGGGGCGTACTTGTGGCGGCATCCTGATATCGACGTAAATTGTGCAGACGCCGGGAAAATAGTTGGGCCGGTAGGGCGCGCCGCCTTCGATGCCGCCGATGTTCACCTTCGGCGTGAGCGGCCCGGTGGGGGAGTTGTAGACGTATTTCGCTTCAAACTCGGCGCCCCATTTTTCGATGGCGTCGATGATCTTGGTCATTTTTACGATGGCATTCATCTTCTCCATCGGATGGGTCGTCCGGCTCGAACCCCAGGCCGCTTCGGCTTTGCCGAAGGTTTGAATCTTGACTTGCACGACGCCGTTCTGGGTCCAGACGATGTTCATGTCCGAGCCGTCACAGCAGACGGCATAGTCGGAATGCATGCCGTGGGTTAACAAATGGCGCGTGCCGGCGCCTTCGCCGCGATATTCCTTGGTCTGCCAGGGACCCACCGGGGTGCGCGAGATTTCGCCGACGACGGCCGCCAGGATCACGTCGCCTTTGAGCTTGACGCCGCTTTTTTTCAAAGCTTTGCCGGCCATCATGAACGCCGCGACGCCGCCTTTCATGTTGGAGATGCCTAATCCCTGAACTTTGTTGCCGACGATCTTGCCGGCGAGCTCGCTCTGCGGCTCCATATTCGCCACCATGCGGCGGTCTTCCTCGGTGCCGGTAAAGCTCGTGTCGGTGTGGCCATTAAAGCCCAGGCTCAAGCCGGTGCCGTCGCCTTTGACGACCCCCACCGCATTGGGGCGGTCGAATTCGACGTCCTGGCGGACGGCTTTGATGCCGTTCTTTTCGAACCAGTCTAAAATATATTCGGCCACGCCTTTTTCTTGTCCGGTGGGGCTGGGGATGCTGGTGATGTCGGCGCCTACTTGGGCGAGCTCATCGCGGTCGATCTGCGCCAACACTTGTTTTGCTGCTTGGGGATCCAAAGCCATCGAAAATTCCTCCAAATGGATTTCGCTTCTTACCTAACCGGAGGGTTGCGCCGATGTCAATCACGTTTTGTCGTCGAGGGTTTAGTTGAATTATTGTCAGCGCGACGTTAAAGTCAGCGTTTAAGGCGCATTATGGCTGCACAGAGTCGAACCCGGTCCGCCTCCAGGAGGGCTATGGATACCTCAACCTTGGTCATGATCGCCGCGGCGGTGATCGCGCTGCTGGTGATTTATTGGAAGTTGCCGGCGGCCGCCGCCAAAGGTTTGAACGCCACCGGTTCGCTCTTATGGGAGATCACGCCGCGGATGATCGCGGCGTTTACCCTCGCCGGATTGCGGTCAGTCTGCTCTTCCCGCTCTTCGCCGGTTGGCTATGCGATGTGATGTGGTCGAAATTGCACGTCTAAGCAACAAGTGAAAAAAACCGTTCAACCAACTGTGCCAAGCGCTCTGTCGCGGCGTCATTTTCTGCGCCTCACCGGAACGGCGGCGGCAGGTCTGCCCATCCTATCCCAAGCCGGGTGCGCGCCGGCGGTGGTCGATTCGCCCAACGGCGACACCGGGCTTTCGTTGGGCTACACGGCCGGCGAAGTGACCGCGGATGGCGCGATGATCTGGCTGCGCGCAGCACCCGGCTCGCGCTTTGTGCTGCAATACGGCAAGGATCCCACGTTGGCGCAGTACAGCGCCACGCTGGAGGCTGGCCTGCGTGAGCTGTCCGATTTTACGGCGCAGACGACGCTGCGCGGGCTGGAGCCCAATACGATCTACTATTATCGCGCCCAGGTCAGCGGCAAGAAGCCCGGACCGATAGCGCGATTCCGAACCGCGCCGCGTCCAAACGATCTGGCCAAGATCACGTTTTGCTTTAGCGGCGATACGCGCGAGACTTACAAACCTTTCACCGTCATGGACGCCGTGCGCGCGCAGCAGCCGGGTTTCTTCGTTCATCTCGGCGACACGATTTATGCCGATCGCGCCGGCGCGGCGCGCACGCTGCCGGAGTTCTGGGCCAAGTATCGCGCCAATCGCGACGACGCCGCGACCCAGCGCTGCTTCCAGGGGATTAGTTACTATCTGATTTGGGACGATCACGAAGTCGCCAACGATTATTTGCCAGGCCACCCGCTAGCGGCCATGGGCCAACGGGCGTTTCTAGATTATTGGCCAATCCTTAACGACGGGCGCGAGCCGCACCGCATCTACCGTTCTTTTCGTTGGGGACAAGCGCTGGAGCTGTTTCTTCTCGACACGCGCCAGTATCGCGATCCGGTCAAAGGGACAATGCTCGGGCGCGAGCAAAAGGAATGGCTGTTTGACAAGTTGGCGGCGTCGGGCGCGTTGTTTAAGTTCATCGCAACCTCCGTGCCGATGTCCGGCGGCGGCGCGGACCGCTGGGATGGCTATCCGAAAGAGCGCAGCGAGGTTTTGAATTACATTAGAGACAAAAACATTCGCGGTGTGGTGTTCATGAGCGCCGATTTGCACCATGCGGCGATCACGAAAATTCCCAATGGCAATGGCCTGCGCGACATTACCGCCGGCCCGCTCGCCGCGTCGCTCAATCGCGTCACCAACAGTGCCAACTCACGCTACGAATATTATCTGGCGCAGAACTTCAATTTCGCCAAAGTCACCGTCGATCCCAAGGACAAAGAGCCGCAGGCGCTGATCGAGTTCATTGATCAGGACAACGTGACGTTTCATCGGACGCAGATTCGGGCTTAGGAATAATCTCGCGCAGAGGCGCTGAGAGCGCAGAGATTCAGAGTCGTATCTTCCTCCGAACTCGGCGGGCTCAGCGCCTCTGCGCGAGAATAATATCTGGCACTAAATTTCGTTACGCCGATGTTGCAGCGCTTCGGGATTGATGGCGCGGGTCAACTTGCCTTCCATATAATCGAGGATGTTCGCCACTGCATTGTTGGCGAAGCCCTCGAAGCCGGAATCCGTCGGCCAGCCGAGGTGGGGCGCGAGCACGACGTTGTCGAGCTTGAGCAGCGGGTGGGTTTTCGCAATCGGTTCTTCGACGAAGACATCGAGGGCCGCGCCAGCGATGGTTTTCTCTTGCAGCAATCTCACCAGCGCGATCTCGTCAACGATGGCGCCGCGCGCGGTATTGACCAGATAGGCCGACTTTTTCATGAGCCGGAGCTTGGGCTCACTCAGCAAGTTCTTGCTCTGCTCGGACAATTTCAAGTGAACTGACACGACATCGGCGCTCCGGAGCACGTCGTCGAGCGGCATGAAGGTCGCTGCCGATTTGGCGGCGCGCTCTTGTGTGAGGGTTGGCCCCCAGGCGATCACGTTCATGCCGAAGGCGCGCGCGATGGCTGCGACTTCGGTGCCGATCTTGCCGAGGCCGAGAATGCCGAGAGTTTTTCCTTTCAACACGTAGCCGAGCACAAGCGGCCACTCGCCGCGGCGCAGGGCTTGATCGCTGTGCGAGATTTTGCGCATGACGTCGAGCATCAAGCCGAAGGTTAGTTCCGTTGTGCTGTTGGCGCCGGGGGCGAGCGAGACGACGATGCCGCGCGCGGTCGCTGCCTCCATGTCGATGTGGTAGGCGTGGTTGCCGGTTTGCGAGATCAATTCCAGCTCGGGCAGCTTCGCTAGCAGGGCCGCGCTGAACTTGGTCCGTTCGCGGATTGGGATGATCGCGGCGCAGCCTTTCAGAGCGCTCATCACCGCGTCGTCACTGCCAAGCTTCTCCGTGAAGATTTGCACTTCGGCTTTTTCGCGCAAGCGCGCGATCGCCGCCGTTGGCGCAATGGCGTGTTGGTAGTCGTCGAGGACGGTGACTTTCATGCGGAAAGGAGTGCTGGAGTATTGGGTTTGGATTCCGTCATCCCGAGCGCAAGCGAAGGATCTGCTTTCCCGCGCCGAGAAGCAGATTCTTCGCCTTCGGCTCACAATGACAGCAGGCTTAAATCACGGCGATGCCGGCGATCTCGATCAAATAATCGGGATGGGCCAGGCCCTTGCAGATGACCAGCGTGCTGGTCGGGCATTTCTTCTTGTACTGCTTCATGCGCACTTCGTTGTAGCCCTCGCGGTATTTGCGATCGACGATATAGGTCGTCGTCATCACCAGATTATCGATGGTGCCGCCGGCTGCTTTGAGCACGGCGTTGATGTTGGCGTAGACCTGTTCGGTCTGTTTGCGAATGTTGCCTTTGCCGACCACTTTGCCGTCTTTGTCAGAAGCGGTTTGCCCGGCGATGAACAACAGCTTGCCGCCGGTGGTTTGGATCGCCTGCGCATAGCGTGGGCGCGGGTCGCTGAGAGCCTTCGGTTGAACGTCTTTACGAGCCATGGGTCCCCCTGGGTTAATGGAGTATTGGAGTGCCGAGTGTTGGGTCCGGATTCCCATCACTGCAGCATTCCACCACTCCAATACTCCAGTTCCGCCCCCGCTGTCTACTTACTCGGATATCTTTTTGCGAGCTCGTTGAAGAAACCGTCTTTCTCCATTTCCTGGAGAAAACTCAAATCGACGAACTGCTCGGGCTTAAAGTTCTTGGCGTTGGGCAGCGTCGGTGCCAGCACGTCGAGCATAAATTGAATGCCTTTGAGGGTGGGGTAGGGTTTCTTCGGAATCGACTTGATGTAGCCATTATAGGAATCTTCCAACACGGTGGGGTCGGTGGTGCGCATGTATTTGGAAAAGACTTTTTGCGCCGCGGCCTTGTTGGCGTAGATCAAATAGATCGCCTCGACGAAGCCGCGCATGGCGCCGCGCACCACGTCGCGGTTGTTGGCGATGTAGGCGCGCGAGGTGGCAAAGCCGTTGCCCTGCACCTCGACGCCGAGGTCGCCGATGGAAACATGCTCGACCAAGCCGGCGCGGCGCGCCAGGGGCGCCGCCGAAGAAGACAGATACGTCGCATCGATCACACCGGATTGCAGCGAAGCGATGCGTTCGGTGTCGAGGCCCGCGGGTATGAGCGTGAAGTCCTTGAGCTCGGTGCCTAGATGCCGAGCGAGAATAATCGACCCGTAATGGGTCGCCGAGTTGAAGCCCGTGATACCGATGCGTTTGCCCTTGAGCTGCTCCAGTTGGGTGATGCCGGGACGGGTAAAGACGATCAAGTCGTATTTTGTTTCCACGGCTGCGGTGAGCACGAGATTGTGCCCCTGGATGGTCGCTTGCACCACCGTGCCGATGTTGACGATCGGTGGATCGCCACTCACCAGCGCCTGGGTCGCCACCTGGCCGCCACGAAACAAGATGGGCTCAACTTCCAGGCCGTATTTCTGAAACAGTCCCATCTCGCGCGCCACCCAGACGTTGCTCTGGCGAAAGCTCAGCGACGGGTAGCCGATGCGAATCTTCTTCAGCGGTGTCGTCTGCGCAACCGCGACCTGTGCGAAAAGCCATCCGACCGATAGGATGGATAACACCAATAAGACGAATCGTTTTTTCATGCGATGCAACCAACTCCTGCTAGTTTTTAAAGCCGGCTAACTTTTGCGCTTCTTCGATCATGGTCGAGTCGACAAAGTCGCCCAGGGGCGGAACCTTCTTGTCTTTGTAGTGACCTTCCTTGGCGCGCAGCTCCATGGTCTTGTCCCAAGCGGCTTTGACCACGGCGCCGCTGCGGGTAAAGGGCTGGAACTCCTCGACCATGAACTTGTAGTCCTGCTCCGCGGCCGGGCGCGTGCCCTTGAGAACTTTCTGGTGAATCGCCAGGGCTTCTTCTTTGTTCTTGCGATCGTAGAGCCAGGCGGTCGATTCGATGGTCGAGCGCAGGTAGCGCACGATCGCATCGCGATTGGTTTTGACAAAGTCCTGATGGGCGAAATCGACGGTGAACTGAATGGGCCCGAGAATTTCGTGGAAGGTGATCAGCTTGTTAAAGCCCTCGCGCGCCGCGGTAAAGTTAAAAGGCGCGCCCATGAAAGTCGCGTGCACCGAGCCGCCTTTAAGCGCGGCGTAGCGCTCGGGCGAGGTGCCGACGACGAGATACTTATAGTCGGTGTCCTTGAGCTTGTAGGCCTTTTCCAAGACCTCTTCGACCATCAGCGTGGTCCCGCCGGTGAGGGTGCTGACGCCGATGGTTTTGCCCTTCAGGTCGGCGCCGGTTTTGATCTCCGGCCGGGTCATCAGATCGTAGGCGATCTTGTCCTGGATGCCGCTGACGATCTTCATCTTGGCGCCTTTTTCGATGCCGCCGATGACATAGTCCGGATTGATGCGCCCCATGGGCACGGTGTTGCTGATCACGGCGCGCACCAAGTTGGTCGAGCCGCGGATCAATATGACTTCGACGTCGAGGCCATTTTTCTCAAAGATCTTTTTCTGTTGGGCAACGTAGATCGGCCAACTCGACGAAGTATGGCCGCTCTGGGCAAAGCGCATCTTCATCGGCGCAGCGTCGGCAGCGTACAAGGCAATGGGGACCAAGCAACACAAGGCAACAGCCGACAGGCGTGAGGCGACAGTGAGACTCTTGTGGCGCATGATTTTCCTTTCGAGTTTATCCAACATTCCAATACTCCAGCACTCCAACATCCCGTGTCCTAGAGTTGGGCGAAGCCGCCGGCAGCTTTTACTTCGTGCTCTATTTGCTTCCATATTTTATTTTCCAGTTCAAGAAACTGCGGGTGGGACTTAATATCCATGTCCCTTGGACGAGGGATGGGAATGTCAAATTCAGACCGGATCGTGCCTGGGCGGTGGCTGAAAACGATAACCCGGTCCGAGAGCAGCACGGCCTCGGCGATCATATGCGTGACAAAAATGACGGTCTTTTTGGTTTCGGCCCAGATGCGCAACAGCTCGAGCTGCATGAAGTTGCGGGTTTGGGCATCGAGGGCGGCAAAGGGCTCATCCATTAAGAGTATGCGCGGGTTGATCGCCAGTGCGCGGGCGAGGTTGACGCGCTGCTGCATGCCGCCGGAAAGCTCGTGCGGGTAGTGGTTCTCGAACCCGTTCAAGCCGACTAGGTTGAGAAATTTTTTCGCGATCGCCTCTGCATCTTGGCCGTTGTTGCTTCGGCCTTCGAGCCCTAGGAGCACGTTGTTCAAGCTGGTGCGCCAGGGCAAAAGCGAAGCTCCCTGAAAGACAAAGCCCATCAACAATTCATTGCTGACGTCGTCGGCGGATTTGCCGTCGAGAAAAATCTGCCCGCCGGAGTGCGGCATCAGGCCGTTGATGACTCTGAGCATAGTGGTTTTGCCGCAGCCGCTCGGGCCGACGATGCTGACGAATTCGCCTTCGCGCACCGACAGATTGATGTCTTGAAGATGACGAACGGGTCGCGCCCCGCTCGGGGAATCTCTTTGCTGAGATCGCGCAGCTCTAGAACCGGTCCGCCCATGATCACCCCCCCTGCGGCTCGCTCCGCCACGGTGTCAGGTAGATTTCGACACGGCGGACGATTTCAAACCCGAGTATGCCAAGAATCGCGAACAGCGCGACGCCGACAAACAGCACCGGCACATTGAGCGTCTGGCCGGCAAAAAAGACCAAATAGCCCAGTCCTTCGGTGGCGCCGAACCACTCGGCGATGGCGACGCCGGTCAGGCCACGGCCGATGGCCAGACGAATGCCCGCCAAGATAAACGGCACCGAGGCCGGCAGCAAGATTTTGAAAAATAGCGGCCAGCGGCCGAGGCGAAACGAGCGCGCCAACTCGACGAACTCCCGGTTGACGACGCGCATGCCGTAGTAGGAGTTGATCAGCACTGGAAAAACACAGCCGAGAAAGACGATGGCGACCTTCGAGCCTTCGCCGATGCCGAACCAGAGGAGCAGAACCGGCGCAAAGGCGATGCGCGGCGAGGTGTAAAGCGTCGTCATCCATGGGTTGATGTAGTCGCGGATCAGCGGGCTCAGGGCCATGGCGAAACCGATGGGCACACCGGCCAGCACGGCCAAAAGAAAGCCGTAGAAAAATATCCGCGAGCTGGCGAACAAGTGCGCGTAAAGCTCGGCGGTGACAAAGAACATTTCGTGGGCCTTGGTCAAAACTTCCCAGGGCGAGACCAGCACCGCAGTGTCCTTGATGATGACTTCAGAGACGTAGTGCCAGGCCAATAGCCCGAAAGCCATGGAGCCAAAACGGAGTAGTATGGCGTGGAAGTCTCGTTGGGTTTTGTTCATGCTGGAGGAGCCTAGCGATGCGAACGGTCGAGGCAAAACCCTTCCGGAGCGGACGCGTGTCCTCGCTCGGCTCGGAATCTCAAATCGCAAATTTCAGATTTCAGATTTATTGCCATTTGAGATCTGAGATTTGAGATGCCGAAGGCTCTGCTCCTGCGGCGTTCCGCCTCGATCGCCAGCTCTCATTGATCTTTGCTTTTATAGCTAACCTTCCGACGACCACTCGGCGCTCTGGCGCCACGGCGCCACGCGCTTTTCGAAGCGCTTGATCAGGTTGAAGCTCACCAAGCCGATGGTGGCCAGCAGCGCCACGGTGACAAATAGTTTCGGGCTGTCCCAGGTCTCGGACGAGTCGCGCAGCAAAAATCCCAGCCCGGCGTTGGATGCCATCAGCTCCGCCACGACCACGGCGAGGAGCGCGCGGCCGACGCCCAGGCGCATGCCGGTAATGATATAGGGCAGGGCGCCGGGGAGGCGGACTTTCCAGGTAGTCTCCCAGTCTGACAGGCGCATCGACTTGGCCAGCTCCAACCACACCGGGTCGAGGCTTTTGATGCCCGCCGCGGTGTTGATGACGATCGCCACCAGGGTGATTTTGAAGACTACGATAATCTTGGAAATGATGCCGATGCCGAACCAGATGATGATCAATGGCACCAATGCGATCACCGGAATGGAGTAGAGCATCGCCAGCCACGGATCGAGCACGTCGTCGACCCACTTGTACATGCCCATCAAATAGCCGAGCAGCACGCCAACGAAGCAGGCAGCGGCAAAGCCGTAGGTGAACTCGATCAGGGTGGCTTGGAAGTGTTTATTGAGCTCGCCGCTGCGTAACAGCTTCCAGAACGAAGCCGCGACACTGCTTGGCGGCGGGATCAGCAACTCGTTTTCCAGCAGCAGCCGCGCCAATAACTCCCAAAGCGCTAAGCCGCCGCAGATCGAGACGATGCCGCGGCTGATTTCCTTTCGTAGGGGGAATAGTGTCATCGGAGGGTCGAGGATGGAGCATGGAGGATAGAGGATGGCGGGGCGCCATCTGCCATCTTCAATCCGCTATCCTCAAATTCTGCCAACAAGGTAATCAAGTCGATCGACACCAGGCACTAACGATATAGCTCCGGATCGGCGCCCCTATCGGCACCGGTCTGGATGCGCGGGAAGACGGAGACGCCGCCGGGACGACCTTGGACCATGAAGTCGACCGGGATAAAGCCTTGTAGGAGGGGAATGGGCATGCGCACGCCGGCAAAGCCGCCGCGCGAATCTGAACCCACCGCGAGCTGATTACCGCCTAGGCCGGTGGGCAAAGCGCCGGTTAAGCTAAAGCGGCTGGCCGAGATGCTGCCTTGCATGGGCGGCAGCTGGTATTTGCCGCCAGGATTGAGCTCGTTTTCGCTCAGCATGCTGGCGTCGAGCACTCGGTCGAAATTGGGCACGGAGCCGTTGGCTTCGCGCACCAGCGAGAACGTCGCGTCGTAGTTGTCTTCGGGCCGTTCGCGGCGCCGGTCGCGCTCGCCGCTGACCACCGAGCCCGGCAGATTGCGGATGCCGCCGACGCTGTCCTTGGCGCGCTGGTTGACGTCGGCCTTGGCGACGTCGAGATTTTTTTGCCGCAGGCTGACAAAGAAACGCTCGGAGGCGCTGCGCGAAAGCGGATAGGTCTGGCTGCGCACTCCCCAGGGGGTTTGGTAGTGGACCAACAGCTCGTTGTCACCGAGCAAGTTTACGCCGCGCTCGGCGATTTCCATGTTGCGTGGGTTGCCGTCGAAGAGAGAAGCTTTGAGACCCAGTCCCGCAGGACCAAAAAGTTCGGGATTTTCCATGAGGAACTGTTTGCTCATGCGCAGCCCGCGGTTGTCGTCTTTGGCCAGCTCGGCGAGCTTGCGGGTCGCCTCCGCCGCGGTCACGCTGCCCGGCGCTTCGTCCACCGCCGCAGTGAGGAAATATTCGCGGGCATTGCGGTCGCCGGTGCGCGCCGCGGCGTTGAGGTAGGCGCTCGCGGCCTTTTCTTTCACCGCGGCAATTTTCTCCTTCGGCGCGCCCGCCAGCTCATGGTAGGCGAGGGCTTTTTCAAACATGCCTTTGTCTTCGTAGGCGGATGCCAGGACTTTGTAGATCTCCGTGGCTGAGCTGGAACTCGGGTGGCTGCGCACATAGGCCACGCCGGCGTCGATGACCGGTTGGGCGGATATCGGATTGTTGGTCGTCACCTTGTACAGATTTTGCCCCATCATCACGGCGTTGACGAAACCTAAAGAAACCGCGCCGGCGGGACCGGCGGCCGCCATGGCACCGGCAGCGAATAACAGATTTTTCTTGAGCAGATCTTCGCCCAAGAGCACGTATTTCATCGACTCCAACTGCCGATCGCTGCGGGCGTTTTGGAAATTGCCAAATAAGTTGTATTCGCGGCTTTGCAAGAGTGCGCTGACGCGCTTTTTGGTGTCGGCGTTGATCGAATAGCGTGCCACGTCGCCGAGCACTTTTTTGGCCTCTTCATGGCGGCCGCGCATCTCCAGCGCCACCGCTTCGGCGTCAAGGGCGGCGTCGGCCAAAGGCTGGTTGCGATATTTGCGTCCAAGGTCGATGGCGAGCCGCTCGATCTGATTGACGTCGCGCAGGCTCAACGCCTGCAGCAAGCGCCGTGCATCGTCCGCTTCGGCAGGCGGCGTTTTGCGCTCGGGCTGTACTGCCAAGCCGGATTTCTTGCTTTTTTCGGTTTCGGCCGTGAGTTGGTTCAGCTCGGCTAAAAGTTTCGCCGCATCTCTCGATTCCGGATCGAGGTAGGAGGCGAACTGGGCGTGAAACAACGCTTGATCGAGATCGCCTTTGCCCTTGGCTGCATGGGCTTTTTCCAGTTGTTTGCGCACCAGCACGCCGCGTTTGGTTTTTTCCGAGGCGTCGATGCGCTTCAGGATCTCCCTGTTGCGCGGATCGTTGGGGTAGCGCTTCAAGTGCGCCAGGTCGCGGGCCAAAGCGCGCCGCTCTTCCATGCGCATATCTTTATCGGCCAAGGCGTAGAGCTGTGAGATCACGGTTTCGGCCGCCGCGCCGATGTAGTTGCCCGAAGCGACGCTGACCAAGTCGACCGAGCTCAACATGCGATTCAACACACCACCCCAGTTGTTCAAGCGGCTTTGGCGCGTGAGTTGATCGGCTTGATTCAAGTCGTCGTGATTGATGATGGATTCGAGATATTGTTTACGCTCGGGCGTGGCGGCGTTTCTGAGCGCGTCCTTTTGTGCGGCGAGATAATGCTCGCGGTCGGTGATCTTGTTGTTGACCAAGTCCTGCACATGATCGGTTAGGCCGGTAACCGTCTTGTGTTCTTTCTGCAGGCGTTGGTCTTGGTCTTTGAAAAATTTTAGGTGGTCTTCCAGTGTGTCTTGGCGCCGGGTCAGTGTATCCACCAAGAGATCGCGGATCTGTTTATCGGTTTGATCGGGAAAGAACTGCGGCCGCGCTGGCGGTTTTTCGAAGGGATCGAAGTCGGGGAGGGGGTTTAAGATTCTGTCGAACGCGTCGCGCTCTTGGCTCCAACCCGGATCAGCTAGGAGAGAGCCCGTGGCGAGCACGAATACTGCCAGCAGCCGGCAAAGCTCTTGCCTCATCGACTCAACCTCGCGATTTTTTCCATCAAGCCGCGCATGGCTTCGATCTTGCCCTGGGCTTCGATTTTCTCGACCACACCGTCCACCTGCACCACTTCCGAGTAATATTTAAGTGCTGACTTAGCAAACTGGTCGAAGACTTTGAAATCAAAACTCAATCCCTCGGGATCGTACTGGCCAGCGTACTCTTTTGCAAGGATGGCGTAGAAATCGCCGAAGTCAATCAAATAGCGGTGGATGTTCTTGCTTTGGCGATGTTTGGTGATGAGTTGACTGTAGCCGACGATGACAATTTGATTGCCTTCCTTCAGGCGGTAGCGGTTGGCTTCGACGAAGGCGACCTTGGCGCGGTCGATGCGCTCTTCTTCGACGCGGGCGAGATACTCATAAGGCGTGCCCGGATATTTTTGGATCAGCTGATTCCAGGCCGCCACTTTTTCGTCGAGGCCGGCGATGTATTTGAACGGGTCCACTGCCGGCAGTGGCTTGTCGAGAATACGCAGGAACTGGTCGAGGAGCTCGGCATTTTTGGCTGCTTCGGCGCCGAGGCGCCCCTCGGTGTCTGAGACCTTGCGATAAAGGTTGGCCGCCTGGTCGTACTCGCGCAGGCGCTCGAGGGCGAGGGCCTTGTTGTACTGCACGATGTCGGTGAACCGGCCAGGGTTTTTGCGCTCATAATCTTCTAACCGCACCAAGGTCGCTTTCATGATGTTGATCCCGGTGACGTCCTTGGGGATCGTAAAGCGATAAGTGTCTTCCTTGGCGAGGCGCTGAAAGTCCTTGACGATGTCGAGAAGGTCGCCGGCGGGAAGGTAGCGCGTCTCCGGCGTCGCCGCGCGTGACGAACAGCCGGCACAAAAGAACAATGCCACGGCAACGAGAATCGTAATAGCGGGCGATAACTTTTCGGCTGTGAATCTCAAAATGTTCTTGGCCGAGGAGCGCGGAGATTGAATTTTTTCGAATGATTCCGAGAATTTCTCGGCAAGTCAAGCTTAGCGAGGACTTATACGGTGGTCACGAGCACATAAAAGAGCACCAGCTCGCCTTTTTTGCCCGCGGCGAAGTCATGCGGTGTGCCTTTGGGGATGTGGCAGATCATGCCGGGCCGCAGCGCCGTGCGCTTGCCACGGATGCGCAGCCGTCCGGTGCCCTTCACGATATGGCAGATGACGTCTTGGTCGTCGTGGTTGATCTGTCTTGGATCGGATTTCTTGGTGGGCCGAAAGGCGATCAGCCCGCTGGTGAAATTTTTTTCTTTGAAGCAGTCGGCGTGGCGCAACTCGTCGTTGAAGGTTTTTAATGCCTTGAGCGATGTTTTTAGGTTTATGAGTTTCATCGCTTGAACAGGAAAGGCAACAGGCAACAACCGTTTCGACGATTCCGAAACTATTGACTGTTGCCTCACGCCTGTTGCCTTCATTCCGTTACCGCCGCGACGATCTCTTTAATCGCCTGCTCGGCTTTATCGTTGGGCACGCGGCAGGAGCCGACCACTTTATGGCCGCCGCCGCCGTAGCGGTTGAGCAGCTCGCCGACGTTGATGGTCGCAGTCTTATTGAAAATGTTGTAGCCGACGGAGATCGCCGTGGTGTTTTCCCGCTGGGTGTCGTAGTTCACCTTGACCGAGATGTTGCCATCGGGGAACAGCGTGAAGAGCAAAAAACGATTGCCATCGGGAATGTCTTTGATGCCGCGCAGGTCGACGTAGATCACGTTCTTTTTCATGGTCGTGCGTTCGAGCAAGATCTTGCGCAGCTTCTCCTGGAAATCGAGCACCTTTCGACAGCGCCGCGCGACTTCCGGCTCTTTCATGATTTTTTCCAGCGGTTGGTCGCGTAGTAGGTCAATGACGTTGCGCCAGTAGGGCTCGTCTTCGGCGTAGCGGCCGTCGGTGGTCATCGACAACAGCACGTAGTCTTTCGGGTTGAGCACGTCTTCGCGGGTAAGCTGCCCGGCGTCGACCTTGTCGGCGTCTTGCAACAGATCAACCATGCGGTCGGTATTGAGAAAGGGCAGTATCTGATCGGCCGGAAACGCGCTTGGCTGTTCCCGTTGCTCGACGCCACCGGTGCGAAAGCGTTTGCCTAATTCAGTGTAATATTCGTAAACCACCCGCGCCGCGCTCGGCGCCAGCCGAAAGCCGCCCTTGCGCAGCATGATCGGTTGATCGAACTCCGGCATCGTGTTGGTGATGTGGTGGTCGAACCAGAGTGTGCAATTCCTGTTGTAGGGGAGGTTGGCGATGATGTCGCCCGCACGAATATCAACCTGGCCGTCTTGCATGAACTTCGGTTCGACAAACAGGTAGGAATCGACCTGCTCGAATTTTGTGATGAGGGCGCCGCAAACCAAGCCGTCAAAGTCGGCACGAGTTACCAGTCTCACGCTCGCAAAACCTCCTCGGTGGGTGTCAGAGGCAAACTGAAGGCGGTGGCGACGCCTTCGTGCGTGACTTTGCCGTCAATGGTGTTGAGTCCTTTGGCGAGGGCTTTGTTGCGCGCGAGGGCTTGGGGAAAACCGCGGTTGGCTAGCTCCAGGCCGTACGAGAGCGTTGAGTTGGTTAGAGCATAGGTCGATGTGTGCGGCACGATGGCCGGCATATTAGTAACGCAGTAATGAACCACGTCTTCTTCGAGATAAATCGGATCGCGAAGGGTGGTTGGCCGCGACGTTTCGGCGCAGCCGCCTTGATCGATGGAGATGTCGACAAACGCCGAGCCGGGTTTCATGCGCTTGGCGAGCGCGCGCGGTATCAGCTTGGGCGCTTGGGCACCGGGAATCAAAACCGAACCGACCACCAGGTCGGCTTCGATGACTTCCTCTTCGACGTTGGCGCGATTCGACATCAAGGTCGTCACATGGCCGCCGAGAATGTCGTGCACGTAGCGTAGCTTGGTGGGGTTGATATCGAGAATGCTCACGTAGGCGCCCATGCCGGCAGCCACTTGGCACGCCGCGGCGCCGGACATGCCGGCGCCAAGAATGACCACTTTGCCGGGGCGCACTCCGGAGGCGCCGCCAAGCAGCACGCCGCGGCCGCCGTTCTCCGCTTGCAAACACCAGGCGCCAACCTGAATCGATAGCCGCCCGGCGATCTCGCTCATCGGCGCCAACAGCGGCAGTGAGCCGTCGTCGAGCTGAATGGTTTCGTAGGCGATGCCGGTCACTTTGCGATCGAGCAGCGCCTTGGTGACCGACTCCGCCGCCGCCAGATGCAAGTAAGTGAACAATATCAAGCCCGGCCGCATCAACGGAAATTCCGACGCCTGGGGCTCTTTCACTTTCATGACCATGTCGGCCTGGCGCCAAACTTCGTCGGCCGCAGCGATGATAGTCGCGCCGGCGCTGCGGTACATCTCGTCGCTCAAGCCGCTGCCAACGCCGGCATTTTTTTGGACAAGAACTTTATGATTGCGCGCGACGAAACCGGCAACGCCGGTCGGCGTGACGGCGACGCGGTTCTCTTCGGTTTTGATTTCTTTAGGAACGCCGATGATCACGAAATGAAAAAGTACGCGATGCCAGCTGAAAATGCAAAACCAATGGAAAATGGAATCGAAAGGCAACCCTTGTGGTTGCCCGTAATCAAGCACAAGGCCGGGCCCTACCGATTCAACGACCAAACCATGATCGCCCAGCCTGCAAGGAATGCCAGCCCGCCGATCGGCGTGATCGCACCGAGCCAGCGCATGCCGGTGGCGCTGAGCAAATAGAGCGAGCCGGAAAAGATGATGATGCCGATGATAAATGCCCAGCCGGCGGCATTGAAGTTGGCCTCGGGCCATCGGCTCGCGCCCCAAGCGACCGCCAACAAGCCCAGTGCATGGTACATCTGGTAGCGCACGCCGACCTCAAAAATCGCCAACATGTCCGGCGTCAGTTTATCCTTCAACGAGTGGGCGCCAAAAGCGCCCAGGGCAACGCCGATGAAGGCGGCGATGGCGCCAGCGGAAAAGAAAAATTTTTCCATGATTAGAAAAGGGGTGATTCACCACGAAGACACGAAGAGCACCAAGGGGCTGAGCAAAAGAATAGTTCCGGACTTCGTGTCCTTCGTGTCTTCGTGGCGAGTAATTCCTATAGCTCAGGCACCGCGATTGAGCGCCACCGTCATCGCGCCTTTTTGCACGACGATCTGGCGGTAGTCTTTGCGTTTGCTTAGCGCGTCGAGCAGGTTGACCAACGGCTGGCGCGCGGTGAGATATTCTTTCGGGGCACCGGCGGCGCGCATGACTTCGATCTCTTTCACTTCGAGATTCCAACGTAAGAGAAAATCTTCGTCGGAGCAATTCTCGGCGTTCATCTTTTTACGCAGCTCGGCGACCGACGGTTCCGGGGGCGGACGTTCGGCCCATTCTTTGGCGCGCGGGCGATCCATAATTTTGGCTTTGACCGCCGGGTCCATTAGCTCCGCGCCTTCTTTGCCCCAGTAGCCGCAGGCGTATTGGATGATCTGGTCGGTGACTTCTTTGTAGCGCTCGCCGACGATGACGTTGATCGCCGCCTGGCTGCCGACGAACTGTGACAGCGGCGTGACCATGATCGGATACCCCAGCTCGGCGCGCACTTGGATGGTTTCTTCCATGGCCTCTGCGATCTTGTGCTCCATGCCGACTTTGCGGAGCTGGAAACGCAGATTGGAGATCATGCCGCCCGGAACCTGATGTTGATATTGCGTGTAATCGTATTCCACCGGGGCGCCGGTGGGGAAACCTTCGCGTTTGGCGATGTAAGTGAAATGGTCCGCCACCGGCCGCAGGATGTCTTCGTCGATCAGCGTCTTGTAGCCCAGTGCTCGCAAGTTTTTCGCTACGTTGAACAGCGACGGATTAGAAGATGCGTCGGCGAGCGGCGGAATCGCGGTGTTGACGATCCTGATGCCTAGCTTAACGGCTTCAAGACAACAGAGCGGACCAAGCCCGGTCGTGCAGTGGGTGTGCAGTTCCACTTCGATGCCATTGGCATTCTTCATGACGATCGGCACGAGCGTCTGCACTCGCTCGGGTGTCAGCAGGCCACCGGGATCTTTGAGGCACAGGCGATTCACTTTTAGCGACGCCGCCTGGCGCGTGCGCTCGGCGAAATATTCGTCGCTGTGTTTGGGCGAAACCGAATAAATAATGTTTAGCACCGGGTTGATGCCGACGTCACGCGAGACCTGGGTCTTCCACGTCCAGCCTTCGAGCTCATTCCACTCTTCGGAGATGCGCGCTTCGCGAATGCCGTTGGCGGCCATGCGCTCCATGAACAGCCGGTACATCGAACGGGGCGTGAGATCGAAGGCGCTAAAACGTCCAGCGTTCAAGCGCAAGGGCGTGTTTGGCATTCGCTCGCGCATGAGCTTGACCCGCGCCCAGGGGTCTTCCTTCAATTCGCGCACGCATTTTTTCAAATGCGAGCTGGAGATTAACTCGACCGCATCAAAGCCAGCGCGATCGAGGGCCTCGGCCGCGGGCAGCATCATGCCCGTGGTCATGTTCTCGGCCCACAGGCTTTGATGGCCGTCGCGGATGGTGGTGTCTACGAATTTGATTCCGTCCATAGCGAAATTTGTAACTAGGTCGAAGTCGAGTTTTTCACCACGAAGTGACACGAAGAGCACGAAGGTAAGAACAACAATTATTTCCGAACTTCGTGTCCTTCGTGCCTTCGTGGTGAAGGGTTTTTCTTAAAGCGTGATGCCCAAAAACTTCACCGCGTTGTCCAGCATGATCTTCTTGCGGATTTCCGGTTTCATGTTCACCTGGGCAAACTCTTCCAACCAGCGCTCGACGCCGATGGCGGGCCAGTCGGAGCCGAACAGCGCTTTGTCTTGGATCAAGGTGGTGATGTTGTGGATCAGCTCCGCTGGGAAATATTTCGGCGCCCAGCCGGAGAGGTCGATGTAATAATTGCCTTTGTGGCGGGCGATGGCCAAGCTTTCCGCGGTCCATGGCCAAGTCGGGTGGGCGCTGATGATTTTTAGTTCCGGAAAGTCAGCGCAGACTTCGTCGACGTGAATCGGTTGGCTATATTTTAACTTGATGCCCATGCCGCCCGGGGTGCCGGCGCCGGCCGCGGCCATGCCGCCGTGGAACAAAATCGCCATTTTTAACTTGGCGCACTGTTCCCAGATCGGGTAGAAGCGCGGGTCGTTGGCATAGAAATGCTGGCGCGCCGGGTTCAACTCGCCCATGCCGATCAGGCCGAGATCATGGCAGCGTTTGACTTCGTCCACCGCCAGCTTGCCGGTCCAGGGGTCGATGGCGCCAAAGGCCATGAAGACGTCGGGATGTTTTTTCACTGCGCTGGCGACGTGATCGTTGGGGAGCGGGGTCAAACCCGTGACCGTTTCGTCGCGGGTGTTCATGATCACAGCCATCATCTTGCGCGCGCGATATTGGTCCGCCATCTCATCGATGGAAACCGGCGGCCGCTCGCGGCCGAAGTAGCGCGCCATCTGCGCGGTACGATCGCCCTTCGCTTTTTGACTCGCTTCATCCGATAGATGAACGTGTATATCGATTGCGACGATGTCTCTTGCCATAGAAAATCTGCCTCCTGGATTAATTTAGTTTCTTATTGCATTCGTGCTGACTAGTTTCAACCGGATTAACGTCTAGCGTTCAGGGTCTACCGTCTAGCGTTGGCCGGATCAGACGTGTTTCAAACGCCAGACGCTAGACCCTAGACGCCAAACGCCTTAGGCGCGCTTTTCCATCGTCACCGAAAAGCTCGGCGTCTGGACAAAGATCTGGCGGTCCTTGGTGCGTTTCGATAACTCTTGCAGCAGGTTCACCAGCGGCTGCTCCGAGTTCAGATATTCCAGCGGCCGTTTGTTGGCGCGCATGTAATCGATATCGTCTTTGCCGACGATCCAGCGGAGCAAGAGCTCTTCGTCCGACGTGCCTTCGGCGCCCAGGCGGCGGCGCATTTCGTCCGGCGACGGCTCGTCGGGCGTCCACTTGGCCCACTCTTTGGCGCGCGGGCGATTGAGGATCTTGTCCTTGATGTTGGGGTGCATGTCGCGCGCGCCTTCGGCGCCGGCGTGACCCAGCGCGAACTTGATCACCTGATCGGTGACTTCTTTATAGCGCTCGCCGACGATGACGTTGATTGCCGCTTGGCTGCCGACAAACTGCGAGAGGGGAGTGACCATGATCGGGTAGCCGAACTCTTCGCGGACTTTGATGGTTTCTTCGAGGGCTGCGGGGAATTTATGTTCCAGGCCGACCTTGCGCAATTGAAAGCGCAAGTTAGAAAGCATGCCGCCGGGCACTTGATGCTGATATTGCGTGTAGTCGTATTCCACCGGCGCGCCGATGGTGAAGCCCTCGCGCTTGGCGATGGCGGTGAAGTGGCGCGACACCGGTTTTAGAATTTCTTCGTCGATATCGGTTTTGTAGCCGAGCGCGCGGGCGTTGCGCGCGACGTTGAACAACGACGGGTTGGAGGTGTCGTCGGCGAGCGGCGGCAGCGCGGTGTTGATCGAGCGAATGCCTAGCTCCATCGCTTTGATGCAGCAAAGCGGACCTAACCCCGTCGTGCAGTGTGTGTGCAGTTCGATGGGAATACCGTTGGCGTTCTTAAAAATGATCGGCACCAGGGTGTCCATGCGCTCAGGGGTCAGCAATCCACCGGGGTCTTTGAGGCAGAGCCGATCCGGCTTGATCGACTGCGCCGCAGCGCGGGTGCGCTCGGCGAAATATTCGTCGGAGTGTTTGGGTGAGACCGAATAGATCAGGTTGAGCACGGTTTGCATGCCCGCGCGCTTGCACTCGCCGACACGAAATATCCAGCCCTCGGGATCGTTCCACTCATCCGAGATGCGCGCCGATTTAACCCCGTTGGCAAACATGCGCTCGACAAACAGCCGGTACATCGATGGCGGGTTGTATTCGAAAGTGTTGACCCGCCCGGCGATCAGCCGCAGCGGCGTCTTAGTAACAATTTTCGAGATCAGGCGCACACGCTCCCAGGGGTCTTCTTTCAACTCGCGCACGGTCTTCTTGAGATGGGAGCCGGAAATTAGCTCGATGCCTTCAAATCCTGCGTCATCAAGGTTCTTGGCAATCGGCAGCATCATGCCCGTGGTCATGTTCTCTGCCCACAAGCTTTGATGGCCATCGCGGATGGTGGTGTCGACGAACTTGATTGTTTCCATGGTCGCCTCCGGCGAATCTCAAATCTAAGATTTCAATTTCATAACATGAAGAGGAGTGAAAAGCATGACTCTAAATCCCGCGGCGTTGACTCCAATATGCAGAAGGACCAAAATCTTGAACCATAATCGCTATACAACAGGAAGAATCTCAAATCTCAGATTTCAGATCTCACAGTAAGATCGGAAAATATCTCTCGGCAGCTCTATGGCTAAACAAAGCGGCGGTGGAGTACCGTAATCGCCCGAAATAAACCCATTTCACGCTTCTTTATGAGATTTGAAATCTGAGATTTGAGATTCCTAGGCCCGTGATCTTCCTACGACTTATACCGCCACAGCTGCGGAATCGCCGCGCTGATCGCAAAGATCATCACAAAACACAGCGCGCTGCCGAGCAAGAGCGCATTGGGCGCGCCGATCCATTGAGCGGCGGCGCCGGCCAGGATGGCGCCCAAGCCATTGGTGGCCTGGGCGAAGACGGTGATGAGGCTCGAGGCGCGGCCTAACATGCCGTCGGGGGCGAGGAGCTGCACGACGGTGCGTCGGATGGCGACGCTGACGGAGTCTGTGAAACCAAGAATCAGCGTGCTGGCCACCGCCATCCAATACCAGTTTGAGACGCCGAGCAGAGCTAGGCTGCCGGCAAAGATCAGCGCCGCGACGATGACCAGCACGCCTTTACGCTGGATGTTGCCGATCATCAAAATGACGAACGAGCCGATGATGGCGCCCGCCGACGGTGCGCCGTAAAGCAAACCCAAGCCCGACGCGCCGGTTTTGAAAACGTCGGCGGCAAAGATTGGCAGGATCGGCCGGTAAAAGCCGACGAGCGTGACGCCGAAGTCGAGCAGAAATAGCGAGAGGATAATCCGCTGCGCCCAGATAAACTCGATGCCTTCGAAGATGCTGCGCAGATTTACGCGGCGTCTGTCTTCCGGCACACCCGAGATATGCATCGAGAAAATTGCCAATCCGGCCGGAACAAAAGTCGCGATGGTTAGGAAATAGGTGTTGACCAAACCGACCTGATCGATGAGCATGCCGCCGATGGCGGGGCCGAGGAGAAAGCTGCACTGTATGATGATCGTATTCAATGTGACAGCGTTCATCATATAGGCCTGCGGCACCAGCCGTGGAATCAGCGCCGAACGCGCCGGCCAGTTGAAGACTTCGACCAGGGCGCCGAAAAATCCCAGGGTGTAGATATGCCATACCTGGATGGTGCCGCTAAGGGTCAGTAGGCCGAGCAGTAGGCTAGGAATCAATTGCAATGCGACGGTAACGACCAACAGTTTTTTTCGATCGAAGGCGTCGGCCACGGCGCCGGCAAACAGACCAAAGATGACGAAGGGAAAGGCCTGGGAGAACCCCGTGAGACCGAGCTGCAAAGCCGAGCCGGAAATTTCATAGACCTGGTACAAGCCCGCGACATTGCGAATCTGAATCGCCACGGCGTTGCAGACGCTGGCGATCCACACCATGCGATAGTCGCGAAAGGCGAGCGACGCCCAGGGCCGAACCGCTTCGGCGGACGTAGCTGAATTGTTAGTGTCAGTTTGTGCCAAAGAGCTAACGGGTGTGCACGAGATTTAGTCTTGCCTTATAACGTGCGTGAGAAAGAAAAGCGATCTAGATGCGGGGCTGTCACTCCGAGCAAAGCGAGGTATCTCGTCTCACTGGAGAGGGAGATACCTCGCTTTGCTCGGAATGACAACGACGCCGGGTTCAGCTTGCGTGAGCGTGTGTGTTGCCGGCAATCGCGGCCTGCGGAATATCTTCCAACACGCCCCGGCCGTCGGCTTCGTCCAGAACTGCTTGAATGGTCTTAAGCAAATTGCGCGCGCCCTCAACGCTCAATTCCACGGCCACGCGTATGCCAGGCCCCTTCGATTCATCGACGAAGTCGATGTTTAAGGCGTGTTCCAACGGCATGTCGTAGGGATGGTCGTAGGACACATTGGCCTCGCGCACTTCGACCCAGTCGCCGCCGTTGTTCTTACCGCGGCCCTGGATCTTGGCTTGATGAGTAATCATCGTGCACATATCGACTCCTAGACTACTTCAAAGTCTTTTCCAGGAACGCCATGACTTTTTTCCAGCCGTCCACGGATTGCTCCTGGCGATAGGCCGGGCGGTCATAGTAGAAAAAGCCGTGGCCGGCCCCGTCGTAGCGGTGAAATTCATAATTCTTGCCGCACTTTTTCAACTCGGCTTCATGTTGATTCACTTGCTCAGGGGAAGGCGATTTGTCGTCGTTGCCGAATAGACCGATCATCGGGCAGGAAAGATCCTTGGTGTAATCGATCGGCGCCACCGGTCGTTTGGGCGTGAGCTCGTCGGGCTTTTGGACGACGTTGCCGCCCCAGCATTCCACTAACGCATCAAAGCCTTTCAATTTGCAGGCGG
>VGTH01000024.1 GCA_016874755.1 Deltaproteobacteria bacterium
ATCGGCGAATTAAACCGAACGATTTGCGCTGATGCCTTCGCTCCTCCAGAGTTCCACTTCGATCGACACAGTGTCATCGGTTTTCCCGGTCGCATGAATAATTCGGGCTAGGCACTTGAGATATTCGTCTCGTCCCAAGTTAACCCCGGGCCATCCAGTATGAGTGCGAATCTATTGTAACGCCAAGATTCGCAACCCAACGGCGCGGTATCAAAGTCGCGTCGGCACCCTAATCGATCAGCATCGCGACGTCATTCACCGTCTTGTTGGTGTTGGAAACACGCAGGGCAACGTGGGCTACCGGAGCTGGCGGATTGAAGAGGTGAGAGTCATACGACGGCGCTAGGTTATTCCTTGATTACCTCTTTCACAAAATCCACTGCTTGTTGTGGACGGGCCAACCCGCGGGCTACTCACGAATGCAGTCGGTTTGAGATCAACGTCAGGTATGACGATGTAAACTTTCGTGCGATCTGGCAAACATATTGTGTCAGGCAGGCGGATGAGGCCGTTTTCGACGATTCCTTCTATAGTCGTTGCACCCATCGTTCACCCCGGCTTCCGAGACATGTGCGTTAGTCCAGCATGCACTTCGGCTAGCCGCCAAATCGCGCCTGTGACTGGATAAGTGCGGCAAGGTCAACCAAAGTATCTCATCGACGCCCCCACAGTTCCTTCGTCGCCAGCCTTGCTCCCTCGGCCATCGCTTCGAATTTAGCCCAGCAGATTTGCGCGCTGCCGACGCGCGGGCCCAGGCCGCAGTCGGTGCCGGCCATGACGTTTTCGCGGCCGACGATTTTGGCGTAGCGCACCAGGCGATCGGCGATGGCTTGCGGGTGCTCGACGATGTCAGTGGCATGACCGACCACGCCCAGCACCAGCACTTTGCCGGCGGGGAGTTTGACTTCTTCCCAGACGCGCCATTCGTGTTCGTGGCGCGGGTTGGCGGCTTCGATGGAGACCGTGTTGGCTTTGACTTTTAGAATCAAATCGATGATGTCGCGCAGTGGAATGTCGTATTTGTGCGGCCCGTGATAGCTGCCCCAGCAGGTGTGAAAGCGCACGCGGTCCGGCGGGATGTCGCGCAGGCCGTGGTTCAACGCGTCGACGCGCAGCTCGGCGTACTTGCGATACTCCGGCACGGTCATCTTCGACATGAACTGCCAGCCGTCGGGGAGATCGGGATCGTCGATCTGCAATAAAAACCCGGCATCGACGATGGCTTTGTATTCTTCGTGCATGGCATCGGCAATCGCCGTCAAATACTGCTCATCGCTCGCGTAGTAATCGTTTTTCATCCAGTGCTCGATGGTCCCCGGGGCGATCGCAGGGAGAAACGCTTCTTCGTATTTCTGCCCCTGCAATGCGGCTTTGAAGTCGGCGAGCTCGGCCTTGAGCGACTCATGGCCGACGTATTTCAACGGCGCGTTGCAGAAGACCCGTTTAACATTATCGCCGCGGTGATAGGTGCGCGCTTCGAAGTAATCGCTGAATTCGGTCAGATCGCGAGCGAAGATGGTTGAGGCGTGGTCGCTGGCTTTGACCTCCCGCTCTATGAACCCGCTTAGCCGGTCGCGCGCATAGCGGGAAAAGTTGGACTTCCCCTGCTCGCCATCGTTGATGATGTCGAGGCCGCAGGCGATCTGTTTTTTGACGATGTCGCTAACCGCCGTGCTGACCCGTTTGGCAAATGCATTGGCATCGAGGGCCTTGCCCGCGACCTGCGCATTGTGCAGGTCTTTTAAATCCGCCGGCTGCGGCAGCGCGCCGGCGTGGGTGGTTAATATTCTTTCGGAACTATATTTCATTGATTTCCCCCGACGATAAATAAATAGGACGGTACCTTTCTGAAAGGTGCTGTGCCGTTTTCCGAAACACGAAACTCTAAACCCGAAACACGAAACTCTTTAAGCATACGCGTCGTAGATGCCCTCGAACTTGGCGACTTTGAAGCGCACCATGTTGCGCGCCGCGACCCGAACGGCTTCCTTTTGCCGATCGGTGTTGGCGTTTTTCGCTATGGTCTCGGCGGCCATCGCCGTGTGTTCTTTGTCGACTTTGCCGTGCACCGCGAAAAACGTCCGCGCCCGGCTATCCATGCCGTAGTATTTCTCCAGCGCCGTGTCGAATTCCTCCGAATAGCGCTGCACCATGGTTTCGTTGACCAGCGCGCCGGCCCGGGTCTCCGCCTGTTCGCCGACGAACATGCCGCGAATAATCGCTCCGGTGTGAGCGACGCACTCGTAGATCATGATGCCGTTCTCAAAATCCGCTTCCGTCAAACCCATCGCTAGACCGAACCGCTTCATCAGTCCCGGGTGCGATTGCTCTTCGGTGAACAGCTCGACGAATTGATTGTACACCGCCTGGTTGCTGGCATTTTTCACCATGCAGTAGGCGAGCCCCTTGTTGATGACGTGATTGGATAAATAGTGCTGCAGCGCAAAACCGGTTATGCGCTTTTTCGACAATTTGCCGGCGCGCAGCTCGGTGAAGTAGCGCGTGTTCATGAGTTGTTCGACACCGGGATTGATAATCTCTTTCATGAGCGAATCGATGAAAGCTTGGTTTTCCATGGCGAACTCCTTCGAAAACTGATGGTTGCGCTATGAAGACTCGCAGAGCGGCAAAAAGGTGTCAAGCTTGGTTGTCAGGCCGAGGCAAATTTACGTTGACAGGCGGGTCAGACCCTCCCTATAGATAGTCAGCGCGCCAGATTGACGGAGGGATCCATGCCGAGAGTTAAGATCGATGACTTTGAGATCTACTACGAAAGTCAGGGCTCCGGTGAAGCCGTGCTCTTGGTTCCGCCCAACTGGTGGCCGTGCGCGACGTGGAACGTGCAAGTGGTGCCGACGCTGGCAATGAAATATTGCACGATCATTTATGATCAGCGCGGCACAGGCAACAGCGACAAACCGAAGGACGGCTACACCGTCGCCCAGTTCGCGCAGGACGGCATTCAATTATTGACGAAACTTGGTGTGGCGAAATGTCATCTGGTTGGCTTCGCCATCGGCGGGCAGGTCGTCCAGGCGATGGCGATCGCGCGGCCCGATCTGGTGGCGAGCTTGACGATTTCAACGACCGGTTCGGGCTCCCGCGGTCTCGACGGCAAGCCGCGCGACGTCGGGCCGGAGGCGCTGAACGAAATCGCCAAGATCGGGTTCGAAAAATATATTCTCGAACATATCGACAACGATCACATGGCGTACAATCCGGAGTATTATCACTCGCACCGCGAGCAGGCGGCGAGGTTGGCTAAAGCATTGTGGTCGGGACAGAGCACGGTGGAGCAATATCGCGTTCACGAGTTGGCGCGCTTGACTTGGGACACCTTGGCCGAGGCTCCAAAAGTGAAAGTGCCGACGCTGGTGCTGTGCGGCGCCGACGACGGCATCCAGCGCCGCGGCAGCACGCCAGAGGCGGCGGCGCGGGCGCTGGCGCCGCTGATTCGCGGCGCGGAGCTGGCGTTGATACCCGGCGTGCGCCACATGACCTTTTGGGATGGCACCGGCGCGCTGGCAAAGCTGCAAGAATTCTTCGCGCGCCATCCGATTTCGCAGTAAGAAGAAATTTAACCACAAGGTTCACGAAGGGTTCGTAGGGGCGACCGGCCGGTCGCCCTCACCTTCCGAACTTCGTGTGCTTCGTGGTGATATTGGAATTCTTGCCCGCAACAAGCTCTGCGGCCTTTGTGTCTTTGCGCGAGATACTTCTGAAACGAGCAATGAGGTGAACTATGCCAATAGCGAAGTTGGGCGATATCGAAGTGTACTACGAAGTCGCCGGCAGCGGTGAGCCGGTGTTGATGGTGCCGGCCTCTTGGTGGCCGTCGGATACCTGGAACGTGGGCGTGGTCGAATTTCTGTCCAAACGCTTCCAAACCATCATCCTCGACTGCCGCGGCTGCGGCCGGAGCAGCGCGCCGAAGGACGGCTACACGGTGCCGCAATTCTCTAGAGATTGCATCGCGCTGTTGGCTCATCTCGGCGTCAGCCGCTGCCACGCCGTCGGCTTCGCGCTGGGCGGGCAGATTTTGCAGGCGATGGCCATCGAGCGGCCCGATCTCGTCGCAACGCTGACCATCGCGGCCTCAGGAGCGGGAGCAAAAACCTTGGGCGGCGGGCAGCGAAGCTTAGACCCTGGAACCGAGCAACAGATCGCCGCCGCCGGCTTCGAGCGCTACATCCGCAATTACATCGAAAACGACACCATGGCGTTCAATCCGAAGTTTTACCGCGAGAACCCAAACACCGTCGCAGCATTAGCCAATGCCGTTTGGTCCGGCCAGAGCACGGTCGAAATCTTCCGCAAACACGAAGACGCGCGGCTGACGTGGGACACGCTCGGCAGCGCACCTAAAGTGAAAGTGCCGACGTTGATCATCTGCGGCGCCGACGACGACGTCGCCCGCCGCGGCAGCACGCCCGTGGGAACGGCCAAGCGGTTGGCGGAGGTGACACCTGGCGCGGAGTTGTTCTTGATTCCGAACACCAAACATATGACGTTTTGGGATGGGACCGGCGGAGTGAATGCGTTACAGGATTTTTTAGTGCGGCACGGCAAAACCAAGTGATGGATCGAGAAAACCAGAGAGCCGGGCCGCGGCTCTGCGGAGAGTCCTGCCGGTCGCAGAAATATTTGCTATGACCGTGAAGCCTTGGAATCCAGAAAGGAGCACAAGCCAGGCAGTTGAGCCACCGATATGGCCGCTGCCATGGGAATCGATCTCTTGACGGAAGAGCGGTATCGAGATTTGCAAAAACTGGGGGCTTTCGACACAAAAACCTCGAGCTGGGTTAAGACGCCTGCTGCGATTAGAAAGCTTGGTGGCGCACTGTTCTGTGACCGCCGCTATGACACTGTTTCGTGTACCATAACGCCGCACAGTCGTACTATGCGGCGAGGGATTTTCGTCGTGTGTTAAAAATTTAGCAGCCCAAGTCCTGGAGCAACAAAGAAGCCTCCCATGAAGCGATCGCTCGCAGCGAAAATCAGAGCCGCCAATTCAGCGCTCATCGCAAATGGAAACTTGGATGCGGAGACCGAGTTCTTCGCACCGGACTATGTCGCTCATCTCACAAACCAGGACATGACCGGCGGGCACGATGCGATCCGCAAAGTTCTCCGCATGTATCGGCGCGCGTTCCCGGATACCTTGGTTGATTATCGATCTCGCCGGGCGTCTCTTGCTGGCGAGGAAACGATGACTGATTGCGTGCCGCGAGAGCGACTGTTTTTCGCCGCCAAATTCTAAGCCTGGAGATTCTAGTTGTGAGGAAACTGAGTCAAGGTTCTCCCGCCATTCAGAGAGTTGCCGACTATTGGCGCTGCTGGTGATGGCCGCCCTGTTCATGTGCGCCGCCGCCGAGGCACAGACGAGGAAGGCCCGCGTCGCGCTGCGCATCGACGAAGCTACTGCGGCAAAGCTCTACGATTCGTCGCGTCCGATGCTGACAGCCGACGGCACGGTTAGCGGCGAGGTCGAACGGAAAATGACCGGCTTCGTCCTTAAAACAGCCGGGGCGAAAGAACCACCGCCGCCCTCTGAAAAGCTCTATGACTTCGCCCTTGTGAAGAAAGCGCATCTCGCGCTACAAGCTAGGGGCTGGCAGCCGGTGCCGTAGCAGGCTGAAAAACTCGTAAGATAAGAATGGTTCGACAGGCTCACCATGAACGGATTTTATTCGGCGATTTCAACCTCCGATCCGTTCGCCCTGAGCTTAGTCGAAGGGCTCCGATGAATTTTTAGCAGCCTGCTAGATTTACGCGAGGAAAACGACCTATGCCGAAAGCTAACCTAGGCGACATTGAAATGTACTACGAGGAGAAAGGTCGAGGCGAGCCCGTTCTTCTCTGCCCTCCCTCCTGGTGGCCGAGCGATACGTGGAACGTCGCCGTCGTGCCGTTTCTTGCAAAAAAATATCGCACCGTGATTTTTGATTGCCGCGGCACCGGCCACAGCAGCAAGCCGGATCATGGCTACACGATCGACCAATTCGCCAAGGACGGCGCAGGGCTGTTAGCGCATCTGAAGATCAACCGCTGCCACGCGGTTGGGTTCGCGCTTGGCGGACAGATCGCCCAGTCGCTGGCGATTCAGCGGCCCGATCTGGTGGCGACGCTGACGATTGCCGCCGCGGGTGCCGGTGCCACGGCCACCGACGGCGGGCCGCGGGTTGTTCGCAGCACCGATGAAGAAGAGATTCGCGAGCATGGCTTTGAGAAATTCATTCGCGGCCACATCGAAAATACCCACATGGCGTTCAACGAAAAATTTTACAACGCGCATCCCGAAGCGGTGAAAGCGCTGTCCGATGCTTTGTGGCGACGACAGACCAGCCCGGAGCAGCACCGCTACCACTTTGACGCGCGGCGGACTTGGGATACTTTGGGCAACGCGCCGAAGGTGAAAGTGCCGACGTTGATTCTTTGTGGTGCCGGCGATGACGTGAATCGCGGCGGCAGCACGCCGGTGGGCACAGCGCGAAAATTAGGCGAGCTGGTTCCTGGTGCAGAACTGAACCTGGTGCCTAACGTGAAGCACATGACTTTTTGGGATGGCGAAGGGGCTTTGCATGCGCTGCGGGGTTTTCTCGGGCGTCACCCTATTTGATCTTAGCGACCGCGGTAAATCGCGCGGAGAGAATATGATGCTGAAGTCCTACGCTTCGAAAGTCCCCTCACCCTAGCTCTCCCAAAGGGCGAGGGAACCGGATTGCTTCGGCGTCCACTAAAGTTTTAGGATTGGTATCTGCACGGAGTAAGACCATGGAAGCCAAACCGCTGATCACCAGCGTTGACCCGATTACTTTCGAAATCCTTTCACATCGCCTCTATCAGATCGCCAAGGAGATGGGCACGGCGCTGGAGCGTGTCGGCGGCACGGTCAATACGACGCAGATGCACGACTACATGGCTTCGCTCTATCTCGCCAACGGCGACGTCTTATCTGCCGGCGATTCCATGGGCTGGCATGTGGCCTGCGCCGGCTTTGCAGTGAAACGCATCATCGAGCGCTTCAGTGACAAGATTTATCCCGACGATATTTTTCTGCTCAACGATCCTTACCTCGCGGCGATTCATCAGTCGGATGTTTACTTAATTTCGCCGATTCACTTCCACGGTCGGCTGATCGGTTGGAGCGCGACGTTCGTCCACGTCATGGACATTGGCGCGCTGTCGCCTGGCGGCAATTCGCCGGACGCCACGGAGATTTGCCATGAGGGCATTCGTATTCCCGGGATCAAGCTGGTCGAGCGCGGCGAGCTGAGAAAAGATTTATTCGACGCGTTTATCAACATGACGCGCCAGCCGGTGATGGTCGGTCTCGATCTGAAATGCGAGATCGCCGCTAACAACGTTGCCAAGTCGCGCATGCAGACGCTCTACGAGCAGTTCGGACCTGAGCTGGTTACCGCCGTGTCGCAAGAGATGCTGAATTATTCCGAGGCGGTCGTGCGCCGGCGCATCGCTGAGATTCCCGACGGTAGCTGGAGCGACAGCGGCAGCATCAACGCCGGTGAAACTTGGAACGTGCATGTGAAATTGACCAAAAAAGGCGACGGTTTGTTGTTCGACTTTACCGGCAGCAGCGCCCAGGCGAAAAAGGGAATCAATCTGCCGTACCATGCCACCTTCGGCGCGTGCTACGAATCGATGCTCTGCACGCTAGCCTACGATTTGCCGAAGAATCACGGCGCCCTCAGACCGATAGAAGTGATCGCGCCAACGGGCACGGTGGTCAATCCGACGCCGCCGGCGCCGGTATCGTTGAATACCACTTCCGGCGGCGCCACGGTGAAGTTCGTCGCCAATTCAGCGATGATGCAGATGCTCGCCACCAGCGACAAATGGTCCGGCGAGGTGATGGCGCTTAACGCCGGCCATCGCCTAGCGCGCCACGCCGGCGTCAATCAGCATGGCAAGTACTACGTCTCGACACTGTCCGAGGGCGCCCTCGACGGCACCGGCGCGCGCTCCTACAAAGACGGCGACGACACCGGGCGCGGCTTGAGCTGTCATAATATCGAATGGCTCGAAGCCAACTTTCCGCTACTCTATCTATTTCGCCGCAATACCATGGGCGGTGCTGGCGCGGGAAAATTCCGCGGCGGCACCGGCGGCGAATCGGCCCTGACTGTGCACGATGCGCCGCAGGGCAAAGTCAAAGGCGTCGCGCTGGGTGTCGCCGGCGTGCGCAACTCAGGCCAAGGCATGTTCGGTGGCTACCCCGGCGCGCCGAGTCTGCTCATGCTCACCGAAGGCGCGCGCGTTGAAGAGACCATTACAGCGCAGCAAGCGCCGGATCGTTTGGAAGAGCTCCGCGGCACCAGCAAACTTTTACCCTACTGCGAGTTCGACATCGCGAAAAATTCCATCCTCTACATGCGCATGTCGAGCGGCGGCGGCTACGGCGACCCGCTCGATCGCGAGCCGGAGCGGGTCTTGAGGGACGTCGAGAACGGTCTGGTGTCGCGCCAGGAAGCGCGCGAGGTTTACGGCGTGGTTATTGACGGCATGGAGCCGGTCTTGAACTTGGCGTCCACCGAGGGCACGCGCTCTGAATTCAAAAAGAAAAGATTGCAGGAACAGCCATGAACCATCCGCTGCGAGAAAACATGGATATTGCGACCGTCGATGGCGCCGATTGGATACGCTGCACGCGCTGCCAACATCGCTACTGCCGAGCGGATCAAGACTGGCGCCAATTCGCCAAGGTCCGGCTTTTGCCGCCGACCCAGGCCGGTCAATTGATGTCGGTGTTGAGCGGCGACTATTTGCTGCGCCAGCACTACTGCCCGTCGTGCGCCGTGTTGTTGGATACCGACTTTGTCGAGGAAAAGAAAAATGGCTGACGAACAACCGAATCGGCCCGTGCCGGAGACGCTCGAGCTAGATCATCGCACGACCGCCATCGCCGTGTTGGATTTGAGCGTGCGCTGCGAAGACCCCAAAGAAGTTTGCTCGAAGCTGATGCAGCCGCTCGGTGAATTTCTCGAACGGGCGCGCAAAGCGGCGGTGCCGATTATTTACACGATTTCCGCCATGGCACTGGGGACGCCTCAGGGCGATGTGGCCGGGCCTTTGAAACGGCGCGAGAGCGAGCCGATTCTTTACCCCGACGCCTTCGACAAATTCATGGGCGGTGAGTTGAAGAAGGAGCTCGACAAGTGGAAGTGCCGCTCACTGGTGATCGTCGGCTCAGCGACTAATTTTGCCGTATTGTACACGGCGACGACGGCGGCGCGGATTTTCAAATATGATGTCGTGATTCCGTTGGACGGCGTGAATGCCAAGCGAAATTACGAGCAAGCATATGCGATTCACCAGATGACGATCTTGCCGGCGTCGGCGCATAAGCAGTTTAGGTTTACCAAGTTGGCGATGGTGGAGTTTGAGTGAGATGCGAATGGGGACAACCCTCACCCCAACCCTCTCTCAGAGGGAGAGGAAGCCGGATCGTTTTACCGTGCGGTTTCTCGTGCTGTTGATCTTTCTCGCTTGCGGTTTCTTGGTGCTCGCCAACTCACTCCACGCCCAACCCTTGACCAAGCTCCGCGTCGCCAACATCGGCGGCACATCCGACCACATCCAAATCGCCATCAACGCGGGCATCTACAAGAAGCACGGCTTCGACGTTGAGAACATTCAGGTCGGCAGCTCGGCGACCGTCGTGCAATCCTTGATTGCCGGTGAGGTTTCGTTCGCCCATGTCGGAGCAGTGCCGGTGGTCTCCGCCGTCGCCAACGGCATCGATCTCAAGATCATCGCCGTGTTCATGAACCGGTTCAACTATGTGATGGTGACTTTGCCGGAGTTGCAGAAGCCGCAGGATCTGAAAGGCAAGACCCTCGCCATCAGCCGCTTCGGGTCGGGCGATGAGTTCGCCACGCGGGAGGCGCTGCGCCGTTGGGGACTCGATCCCGATAAAGACGTGCGCATGCTCCAGGTCGGTCTCACCATGGCGCGCATGGCGGCGCTGCAAGGCAAGCACGTGCAAGCGAGCCTGCTGTCACCGCCGCAGGTCGTCGAAGTGCAGCGCCTGGGCCTGAACGTGCTCGCCGATCTCACCGATCTCGACGTCGAGTACGCCCATTACACCTTGGCGACCCGCGGCGCGCTGATCGCGGAGAATCGCCCCTTGGTCGAGCGCTTCATGCGCGCCTACGTCGAAGGCATTCGCTTTCACCGCAGCCACCCCGAAGCGGTGATCCCCTACCTGCGCAAATTCTCGCGCCAAAGCGACGCCGAGTTGAAAGTCACCTACGAGAACCTGCGCAAGCGCATTCGCGAAGAACCTGTGCCAACTCCCGGCGGTTTGCAGACAATCATTCGCAGCCTGGCGAGCCAGAAAGAAAAAGAGCTCGATCCGCGCCGAGTGATCGACACGAGCTTCTTTGCTGGAGCGGCACGGTGACAAGCGGAGCGATGGAGTGCCGGAGTAAAGGAGTGATGGGTTGAAGCCGGAGCCTTTTCTCGTTGCAGTCTCCGAGCAGGAGACTCGCCGCGAGCGCCAGAAGGCGCGCGAGCTGCGCCAGAGCCAGTGGTGGAAGCGCAAGCGTGCCGCCGGCATCTGCCATCATTGCGGCGGTAAGTTCGTGCCCAGCGAGTTGACCATGGATCACCTGGTGCCGATCATCCGAGGCGGCAAGTCGACCAAGGGCAACCTGGTGCCGAGCTGCAAGGCGTGCAACTCGGCACGCAAGCACAGGCTGCCGTTTGAGTCTAGCGAAAGCTAGACTCAAACGGCAGCGATTCCAGATTCCACATTCCAAATTACAGATTGATGACGCCGTGCATTAATCTGGAATCTGTAATCTAGAACTTAGAATCCCAATTGCATCGTAGATGCACATTGGACTAGTATCGATATCAAGGAGGATGTCGCTATGGCAGTACCCACATTTTTAGTTCGGACCATGTCCGATACCGTCGAGACCGACATCCAACGGGTGTTTACCATCGCCAACGAAATGCTGCCGCGCTATGAGATGCCGCCGCTTTCGTGGGTCCAATTCAAAAAGATTGCTGACGGTCCTTTCGATCTGTTCTTGATTCCATTGATCTTTGCCCGCGAGTACCAGCAGGACCACAATTTGCCTTTCAATGAAGCTAAGCGCGTCGAGATTCGCCGCCATGCGTTGGAGATCGCGCGCAAGCATGGCTACGACGTCAATCCGCCGGACTTTATTCCAGGCATCGAGCAATCTTTGAAAGAGACCCAAACCGCCGGGCTGAAAAATATTCTCATGACCACCGGCGGGCGACGCTACAAGCACGACGCGATGCAGAAAGTCGGCATCGGCGGTTATTTTGACGAGATCGTCGACCGCGAGGAAACCTATTACGCCAAGGAGCAGGGCCTCTATCACATCTATCGCAAGCACAAGCTGCCGGTGCTGCGCATTGTCTTGCTCACCGGCACGGCGACTTATGTGCGTGCTGGCAACAATGTTAGCGGCTGCAAGGTCGGTGACGCCGATTTGGAAGTCGTCACCGTGGCGTTGTCGACCGAGCACTCGTATAACGACGAGGAAACCTTGCTTGCCGCCAAGCCGACACTGTTGATTCACAAATATGACGAATTGCTGCCGCGTATGGCTGAGCGCGGCTGGCTATCCTAGACAGTAGGGAGAAACTGGTGAGAATGCTTCGACAAGCTCAGGAAGAACGGATTTCCTGCAACGATTTTTAACTTCGATCCGTTCGCCCTGAGCTTAGTCGAAGGGTTCCGATGAGTTTTTCAGCACTCTCATCGAAAAGTTCGCGACGAGCTTTCCATGGACGGGAGCGCTCTAGTGCCAAGAGATTTCCCGACCATGGAAAGAGCCGCGCAAAACAGATTCACCGATCGTTTCAATGGACTGGTGGATTGGCTCTACCCGCCGCGCTGCCGCGCCTGCGCCGGGCGGATCTTCGGCCGCGATGCGCAGTATTTTTGCGCTGCTTGTTGGAAGGCGATCCGGCTCGTCGATCACCCGTTTTGCAGCCTCTGTGGCCGGCCGTTTCCAGACGGTAGTGGCGACGACCATCTGTGCGCCGCATGCATCGCGCGCCGGCCGCACTTCGTGCAAGCGCGCGCCTGGGCCTGTTATCCGCGCGAAGAAGACTCCGAGCAGCCGCTGCGCCGCGTGGTGCAGCAGTTTAAGTACGGCCGCAAAGTCGCGCTTGGCAAGCCGCTGGGGCGGCTGATGGCCGAGGGCTGCGGCGAATTCTTGAGCGTCTGGTCGGTGGATGTCGTTGTCCCGGTGCCGCTTCATCCGCAGCGTTTGCGTTGGCGCGGTTTCAACCAATCGGTGCTGCTCGGGCGCCAAATCAGCCTGCACTACAACGTGCCGCTCGACGCGTTCGCATTGCAGCGGGTCGCGGCCACGCCGCCGCAAACCCAACTGACGGAAGCAGAGCGACGCCGCAACGTGCGCGGCGCCTTCGAATTGGCGCCGGAACACGCGCTAGAAGACAAGACCGTGCTGCTCGTCGATGATGTATACACTTCCGGCGCGACGGTAAACGAATGCAGCCGCGCGCTGCTCAAGGGCGGCGCCAAAGAGGTTTTTGTTCTGACCTTAGCGCACGCGGTCTGAAGACTTCAATGATGCCCTTGCTGCAGCGCGCGCACGGCCTTTTCCAAGGCGTCGAGGGCGCCGTCGTAGAGCTTCTTGCCGATCTCGACCGTGGAAGCGGAGGGCATGCCGATGACTCCCGGTTCTGAGTGATCTTTCATATTCTGGTAGCGCTTGATGCCGCTGGTCGGTCCGGGCGGCTCGATGCCGAGGGCGCCTGGGGGAATCGCCTTTTGGTCGACGAGCTGCGGCGCAAGATAAAGCATCAGGGAGGTTTCCAGCTCGCCCGAGTGGCCCATGCCGTTCGATTTCGTCGCTTTGAGCGACTTCACCAAGTCGGGAACCAAGTCCCAATAGGCCAACGTATTCACCGTCAGACCGAACTCAACGAATAGTTCTTGCCCGAGCACTTCGAGACTCGAGCGATTGCCGCCGTGGCCGTTGAGCAGCATCATGCGGCGAAAGCCGTGATGGTGCAGAGACGCGCAGATGTCGTGCAGCAAGTCGATGAATACTTTGGCGCGCAGCGTGATCGAGCCGGGATAGTCCATGTGATGGGCGGACACGCCGGCCCACAATGGCGGCAGCAGAAGAACTTCCGGTAGACGTTTTTCCAAATCCTCGGCGATGCGCGAAGAGGCGAGAATGTCCACCGAGAAGGGCAGATGCGGTCCATGCTGTTCCATGGACCCGACGGGAATCACGCAGATGATTTTCTCGCGGTCGAGTTTCTTGACATCGGGCCAATGTAGTTCCGCAAGTTTCATAACGCCTCCAGCATGATCATTTCAGTTTGAGCTATCACGCCGGAGAGATGGGCGTCAATCTTCGCTATGCTTTTGCCGCAGAGATGTGGTGTAGCGAGGTGCGGCGAGTTAACTAGACTCTGGCCAGCGATTGGCAGTACTCGATGTAATCGCCGGAGGGGATCCGCACCCGGCCAAAGGTCGCCCGTGTGTAGAGATAGGCCCAGCAGCGGATCTGATCTTCATGATCGACGCGGACGGAGACTTCCTCGCGGGTGAAGCGGCGGCCTTCGTACTCGTCAAGGTGTCCTATGACGTGGGCGGCTTCGTCAATACGGTAAATGTCGCCGATCACGCGATCTTTGGGCGATCTTGAATGCACCGCTCCCGGGTAGCGCCCTAAATCGTAAAGCTTCCCCTGAAAGTAGCCGGTGCCGAGATACGTGGCGTGGCGCACGAGCAGGTTCTGCATCGGGTGGTTCATGCCCCTGCGCAATTGGCCGTAGACGAATATGTAAGTCCAATTCTTCATTCTCACCGTTCCCCTTGCAGCGCTGGCGCAACGCAATGGCAAATAAACCGCCCGTCCGCATGGGGTTATGTAAAGGGAGATTACATTTCTCAGGCATGCAATTACAAGAAAAGAGCCTGCGATTATTCAACGGAAATCCAAAATTTCCGATGACTTGGGCTCTCTTGTGTCCCATCGTGGCACAGCATGTCAGGTTACCGGCAAAGTTTATGCGCCGTCGCGCACTGCCGGCGCCTAGAACCCCGGCGCAACGGAAAGATGGCCTTCGTCCGGCGCCACATCGAAAGTCATAGGGGCGTTGTCACCATCACAATATTTCAATATAATGATATGAGGGTAACGGCGATGGAGCTTGTCCGTGTCATAAAAGCATTGGCCGATCCGTTGCGATTGCGCATGCTGGCGGCAGTGGCCGAAGAAGAATTGAGCGTCGGCGAGGTGCAGCAGATCGTCGTCTCGGCGCAATCGGCGGTGTCGCGCAATCTAGCGATTTTGCGCGACGCCGGATTCGTGCGCGACCGCAAGGAAGGCACCAACGTTTATTTTTCTTTGCGCGGCGATATGACCGCACCGGCCCAGGAACTCTTCCAGTCGCTGCGCAGCCGCTTCGCCGAGATTCCGGAAATAAAGAAAGATCGCCTGCGCTTGGTCGAATGCCGGCGCCGCCGCCTGCATCGCTCGCAAAATTATTTCGAGTCGGTGGCGGGCGATTGGGAGCGCATCCGCAAGACCTATTTCGATGACCGGGTCGCATCGCTAGCGATTGAGAAGCTGCTGCCGCGAAGTCTAACCTTGGCTGACATTGGCTGCGGCACGGGAAGTTTGACATTCGAGCTGGCGCGTTTTGCAGAACGGGTCATTGGTGTCGATCTTTCTAAAGAAATGCTGCGCCATGCGCGGACGCTGGCCAAGGAGCGTCAATTAACCAACGTCGAGTTTCGCCACGGCGACGCGGCCAAGCTGCCGCTGGCCGACGACGGCGTCGATGCTGCCTTTAGCGTGATGGTGCTCCATTTTCTGCCCAGCCCGCAACGGGCGGTGGCCGAACTGTGCCGCATCGCGCGGCCGGACGGTTCGGTGATTCTGGTGGGTTTGGTGCAGCACAACCAGGAATGGATGCGGGAGCAGATGGCGCATCGCTGGCTCGGTTTTGACCGGGCATCGATCGAAAAATGGCTTTTGGCCGGCGGCGCAAAGTCATTCGACTACGAGCTGACCGGCTCTTTTGCCGGAGAGAAATTGGCGCGCAACGGGAACCGCCCGGTGGAGATCTTTGTCGCCCGGGCCGATATCGGCGTGTCGCCCAATCAGCCGATGATGATAGGAAAGGCAACTGATGGCGGATACTGAAAAGCAACTGCGCAAATTGTTATCCGAGCGAATCGTCTTCCTGGACGGTGCCATGGGGACGATGATCCAGTCGCACAAGCTCAGCGAAAAAGATTTTCGCGGCGCGCGCTTTGCCAAGCACGGCAAAGATTTAAAGGGCTGCAACGATCTCTTGTGCATCACCCAGAGCGCATTGATCAGCGCGATTCATGAGCAATACCTCGACGCCGGCGCCGATATTGTCGAGACCAATACGTTTAACGCGACGTCGATTTCAATGGCGGATTACGGGCTGGAAGCGCAGGTCTACGAGATGAACGTTGCCGGCGCCCAGGCCGCAAAAGCAGCAGCCCAGCGGGTGATGGCCAAACAGTCGGACCGCGGTTGCTTCGTCGCCGGCGCCATGGGGCCGACGAATCGCACCTGTTCGATCTCCACCGACGTGCATAGCGCGTCGAGCCGAGCGGTGACATTCGAAGAATTGGTCGACGCTTACCACGAGCAGGCGCGCGGCCTGATCGACGGCGGTGCCGATATTCTCTTGGTCGAAACGATCTTCGACACGCTAAACTCTAAGGCAGCGTTCTTCGCCATCGAGAAACTTTTTGACGAGCGCGGCGTCACCCTGCCGCTGATGGCGTCGGTGACCTTCATTCAAGCGGGCAGCAATCGCGGCGTCACGGGGCAGACGGTGGAAGGGTTTTGGAATTCGATTTCCCATGTGCCGCTGTTGAGCGTTGGTATGAACTGCGCGTTGGGCCCTAAAGAGATGCGCCCGTTGATCGAAGAGCTGGCGCAGATTGCGCCGATTTATGTCAGCAGCCATCCCAACGCGGGGTTGCCCGATCCGCTTCTACCCACTGGTTTTCCCGAGACGCCGGAGTCGCTGGCGCCGCAGCTGCGTGAGTGGGTGGACAACGGCTGGCTCAATATCATCGGCGGCTGTTGCGGCACCACGCCGGCGCATATCAAAGCGATCGCCGAGGCGGTGCGTGGCGCCAAGCCGCGGCTGGTGCCCGAGGTCGAACCGTATTTGCGCCTAAGCGGCCTTGAAGGCGTTACCGTGCGGCCCGAGTCGAACTTCGTCAACATCGGCGAGCGCACCAACGTCACCGGCTCGCCGGTTTTTGCCAAGATGATTTTGAACGGCGATTTCGAAAAAGCCGTCAGCGTGGCGCGCCAACAGGTCGATGGCGGCGCGCAGATCATCGACGTCAACATGGATGAAGGCATGCTCGATTCTAAGGGCGCGATGGAAAAGTTTCTCCGGCTGATCGCCGGTGAATCGGACATTGCGCGGGTGCCGGTGATGATCGACAGTTCCAAGTGGGAGGTCATCGAAGCGGGATTGCGCTGCATTCAGGGCAAAGGCGTGGTCAACTCGATCAGCTTGAAAGAGGGCGAAGAGAAATTCATCGCCCAGGCCAAGCTGATCCGGCGCTACGGCGCGGCGGTGATCGTCATGGCCTTCGATGAGCGCGGCCAGGCCGACACCTATGAGCGCAAGATCGAAGTATGCGCGCGGTCGTACAAGATTCTCACGGAGAAAGTCGGCTTCCCGCCGCAGGATATAATTTTCGACCCGAACATTCTCACCGTCGGCACCGGCATCGAAGAGCACAACAGCTATGCGGTCAACTTCATCGAGGCGACGCGCTGGATCAAAGAAAACCTGCCGCGCGCCAAAGTGAGCGGCGGCGTCAGCAATATTTCCTTTTCGTTTCGCGGCAACAACCCGGTGCGCGAGGCGATGCATTCGGCGTTTCTCTATCACGCGATCAAAGCGGGCATGGACATGGGCATCGTCAATCCCGGCATGCTGACGGTCTACGAAGAGGTGCCGGAGGAGTTGTTGGAGTTGGTCGAAGATGTCTTGCTCAACCGGCGCGCCGATGCCACCGAACGCCTAGTCGCTTTCGCTGACACGGTGAAGAAAACCGATAAGACGGCGGTCAAAGATGAAGGCTGGCGCAGCGAGCCGGTGGAGGAGCGTTTGGCGCACGCATTGGTCAAAGGCCTCACTGACCACATCGACACCGACGTCGAAGAGGCGCGGCAGAAGTATGGCAAACCGCTCGCGGTGATCGAAGGGCCGCTGATGGACGGCATGAATATCGTCGGCGACCTGTTCGGCTCAGGTAAAATGTTCTTGCCGCAAGTCGTCAAGAGCGCCCGGGTGATGAAGCAGGCGGTGGCCTATTTGACGCCGTTTCTCGAAGCGGAAAAACAAAAGGCTCAAGATACCACCCAGCGCACCAAGCTGGTGTTTGCCACCGTGAAAGGCGACGTGCACGACATTGGCAAGAACATCGTCGGTGTGGTGTTGAGCTGCAACAATTACGACGTCGTCGATCTCGGCGTGATGGTGCCGGCGGACAAGATTCTCGACACGGCGGTGGCCGAGAAGGCCGACATGATCGGCTTGAGTGGGCTGATTACGCCGTCGCTCGACGAAATGGTGCATGTCGCTAGCGAGATGAAGCGGCGCGGCTTGAAAATTCCGCTCTTGATTGGCGGCGCGACCACCAGCAAACGGCACACGGCGGTGAAGATCGCGCCGGCCTACGATTGCGAGACAATTCACGTGGTCGACGCTTCGCGTGCCGTGCCGGTGGTCGGCGCATTGACCAAACCGGAGGCGCGCAAAGCGCTCGACGCACAAAATCGCAAGGAACAAGACGAGATCCGTGCACAGTTTGAAAATCGTGCCGGCACCCAGCTAATGACTTACGAGGAAGCGCTGCGCCATCGTTTGCATACCGAGTGGGACGATCACCATATCGCGGTGCCGGAGTTCACCGGCACGCGGATATTAAGAGACTTTCCGCTGAGTGAGCTAGTGCCGTTCATCGACTGGTCGCCGTTTTTTCACACCTGGGAAATCCGCGGCCGCTATCCCGATTTGCTTAACGATCCGGCGCGCGGCCCGGCGGCGCGCGAGCTGTTCGCCAACGCGCAAGAACTTTTGAAAAAGATCGTCGATGAGAAGCTTTTTAGCGCGCGGGCGGTTTATGGTTTTTTCCCAGCCAACAGCGAGGGCGACGATATTATCATTTACAGCGATGCGACCCGGACCAAAGAGCTGACGCGCTTTCATACCCTGCGCCAGCAGAAGGAAAGTCAAAACGGCAAGCCGCAATTGGCGCTGGCTGATTTCATCGCGCCGCGCTCGAGCGGCCATGTCGATTACTTAGGTGCCTTCGCCGTCACCACCGGGCACGGCACTCAAGAGTTGGCCGACAAGTTCGACAGGCAGAATGACCAATATAATTCGATCATGGCCAAAGCATTGGCGGACCGGCTTGCCGAAGCCTTCGCCGAGTGTTTGCACAAACGGGTGCGTGGCGAGTGGGGGTACGGCAAGCACGAGCACTTGAGCAATGACGATCTGATCCAGGAAAAGTACCGCGGCATTCGGCCGGCGCCAGGTTATCCGTCGCAGCCCGATCACACCGAGAAGCCGCTCCTCTTTAAACTGCTCGATGCGACCGAGGCCACTGGTATTACTTTGACCGAGAGCTTCGCCATGTGGCCGGCGGCTTCGGTGTGCGGGCTTTACTTTGCTCACTCGGGCGCTCACTATTTTGCGGTGAGCTCGGTCGGCAAGGACCAGGCGGAGTCTTACGCCGCGCGCAAGGGGATGGCGCTGGCGGAGGTGGAGCGCTGGCTCGGGCCGGTGTTGGGGTACGAGCCCGGGAAGTGATCGGACGGATCCGACGGATTGGACCGATCGGACGGATCGGTTGGAGTCAGTCGCGAATATCTTGCAAAAACCAGTCGGTGGGAATCTCTTGGCCTAGTCCGCGGCGCTTGGCTTCGCGCACCACCCAGCCGGCCGTCGACGCGAACTGCAGGCCCTGCGTGCCGCTGTTGGCGAAGAAGGTCACCTGGTTTTTGTCGGTGCGGCCCTTGCGCTGGCCCGACATGACTTCGGTCAGCACCGGGTAGTCTCTTGAAAAGATGTCGACCTTGGGGTTGGCGATGCGCTTGATCTCTTCGGCGTTGCCGGCGACCACCGCCGCTTCACCGCCGATGCGCAGTTGGCCGACGTCGAGATTCAGCGTCGGCCGGCCCATGCGAATCACGACGTCGGATTTTTGGACGATCTCCGGGCTCCACTCGTTGGCCTTGACGCAGGTAAGATGCATGCCCGACTCGATCAAGTCGGGATTGCTGACCAGCACTTCGATCGAATCGGTGCAGGTGGCGACGATGTCGGAGCCGCGCAGCACCTCTTCCGGCTTTTCCACCGGAACGATCTCCATGCCCAATTTCTTGCTCATCTCGGCGGCGTAGGCTTCGCGGTTTTTTTTCGTCGGACTGTAAACTTTGACCTTGCTTATTTTGCGGACTTCATTGAAGGCCATTAAATAAGTTCGCGCCATGCCGCCGGAGCCGAAGACGCCGACGGACTTGGAATCATCGCGGGATAGATATTTGACGCCGAGGCCGGCACAAGCGCCGACGCGCATATGCTGAATGATGCCATCGTTGATGATCGCCAGCGGTTCGCCATTCTTGGTCGAGAAAACCATAACGAAGCCGCAGAACGTGCCCGGCTGCACGCAATATTTTTCCACGGTCTTGCCGTCGGGCCATTCGAGCATGTCGGACTTCATGCGAATCGCAAAGGTCTCGAAGGAGCGCGATGCCCCCTCCATGGTGCCCCAGCGGTACATCAGTTTGGAGTCGTCGTTGGGCACAAAGAAGTCGTAGCGGCCGCGGTAGTTGGCGCGCTCATTGACCAGATCGCGGTAGCCGATGTCGAGGGCTTCGATACAGCTCTTCATGTCGAGGATCTGTTCGACGGTCTGGTTGTTGATGAGCAGCATGGCGCCTCCGTAAAAATAGCTTACTCTCTTCTATGGCAGAACTACCGCGGCGCAATCAATAGCACCAACGAAAAACGCCGCTCAGTGGCGGCGTTCGGCAACGGCGGTGTGGCGGGTTTCCTAGCTGTCGAGCTCGGGCTTGGGCAGGGGCAGGGGCAGGGGCAGGGGCAGGAAGGGCACACCTTCTTCGGCCAGCTCCTTGACCTCGGTCACCGTGGCTGTGCCGTGAATCGGCCGTTCTTCGGCCTCGCCTTTGTGGATTTGCTTGGCCTCTTCGGCAAAGCGCGAACCGACGTCTTCGAAATTTTCCTTAACGTAATGGTGCACGCGGATCAGCGCCTCTTTGAACTCGGCCGGCGTCATCTGAACTTCCGGAGCCTGATCCCTGGCTGGCTTTTTCTTGGCCGGCGGCGTCGGCGGTTGCTCTTTCTTGACGTGGACGGCACAGGCGTGGGGGACTTTTTCTACTCTGGTCGTATTGCAGGTCGGGCAGGTGACGAGCTTTTTTTGCAGTTGCTTCTGAAAGTCTTCGAAACTGGGAAACCAGCCCTCAAAGCTATGGTTCTTCTTGCAGACCAAATCGTAGACGACCATTCGTGCACCTCGCGACGTTAAGCATTAAGAACGATGCCGAGGGTTGTCAAGGGGCCGAAGGCCAACAAGTGGCCGGTTTATCCTAAAAGTTTTCACTGGACCGCACTCATGCTAGTATCATCGGCCAATGGCTGAGCAAATTTCACTGCGCATCGCGCGGCAGATTGCCGAAGTCGCCAAGGCAGATTGGGATCGTCTGGTTGGCGGCGCGTCGCCGTTTCTCAAGTGGGATTGGCTCGATGGCCTGGAACAGTCGGGCTGCGTCAACGAAAAATCCGGCTGGCTGCCGCATCATATTGTCGTTGCAAACGGCGCAAAGCTGATCGCCGCCTGTCCGATGTACTTGAAGCTGCACAGCATGGGTGAGTTCGTTTTCGACTACGAATGGGCCGAGGCGGCGCACCATGCGGGCATTCAATACTATCCCAAAGTGCTGGTCGGCGTGCCCTTCACGCCGGTGACCGGACATCGTTTTCTTACGGCCGAGGGTGAAGATCGCACGAGCTTGATTCAGTTCATGGGCCAAGCCCTGGCCAAGATCGCAGCCGACAATAAGATCTCATCGATTCACGTTAACTTTTGTTTAGCCGACGAGCGCGACGCCCTGGCAGCAGTGGGATTTTTTCCGCGCATGGGCATCCAGTACCACTGGCAAAATCGAAAATTTGCATCCTTTGACGACTATCTCGGCAGCTTTCGCAGCGACCGGCGCAACAAGGTCAAGCGCGAGCGGCGCGAAGTGACGCAGCGCGGCATCACGATCCGCGCCTATGAAGGCGCCGAGCTGACTCAACAGCATCTGCGCACCATGTTTCGTTTGTACAAGGGCCATGTCGATCGGCTCTACTACGGCCGGCAGTATTTGACCCAGTCATTCTTCGATGAGATCCACAAGCGCTTTGCCGACAACACCTGTCTAATGCTTGCCGAACGGGACAGCAAATTCATCGCCGGCACGCTCAATATTCGCGACAACAACGCCATGTATGGGCGTTATTGGGGTTGCTTCGAGGAGCATCCGTTTTTGCACTTCAACGTTTGTTACTACTCGGCCATCGAGCATTCGATTCAACTGGGCTTGGAGCGCTTCGAGGCCGGGGCCGGCGGCAGCTTCAAGCAACTGCGCGGCCTCGATCCGGAACATACGACAAGCGTGCATTATATCGTCGACGGCAACTTTCGCCGTGCCGTCGAGCGCTTTTTGCAGCAAGAGCGTGAAATGATCCAACGCAAGCGCGACATGCAGCTCGAGCACAGCCAGTTGAAACCGCACCAAGAGGAACCGTGATTTCTGCCGGCTGGTTAGAACTTTCCCTTGCCGGGACAGTTTCTTGACTCCACTCGAGGTTTCCATTAACGTCGGCGCGAAGTGCTGCTGTGAAATCTTCCTGGAAAAATATCGCCGAGCCGATACTATTCTTTGTCGCGCTATTGATTCTCTGGGAGGTCCTAGTCGAAGTCATCAAAGTTCCGAGTTTCATCCTGCCGCCGCCGCGCGATCTTTATACTGCGTTCATCAAGAAACTGCCGATTCTCGGCACCCATGCGGTGATCACTTTCATCGAAGCTTTCGGCGGCTTTGTTCTGTCCTTGATTCTCGGCGTAGGCTTTGCCATTGCGGTGGTCTACTCGCGCCACCTGCAAAATACTATTTACCCTTTGATCGTTATTCTTTACGCCATGCCCAAGAGCGCTTTCGCGCCGTTGATGGTGATCTGGGTGGGCTATGGTCTGTTTTCCAAGATTGCCATCGCTTTTCTAGTCGCATTTTTTCCCATCGTCGTGAACACCGTGGTTGGCTTGAAAGAAGTCGAGCCCGAGCTTTTAGAATTGGCGCGCATCAACCGCGGCTCGGCTTGGGACGTGTTCAAGAAAATCCGCCTGCCCAATTCGCTGCCGTATATGTTCGCCGGTATCAAAGTCGCTATCGTTTTGTCGGTGACGGGCGCCATCGTGGCCGAGTTCGTGGCCGCTAACGAAGGTTTGGGCTATTTGGTCTTGCAAGCTAACTATAGCTTGGATACTGCCTTTGCACTGGTTATCTTGTTAATTCTTGCAGTCCTGTCCTTGGGGCTTTTTTGGCTGGCAGAGTTCTGCCAGCGCAAGCTCGCCCCATGGAGCGCGGCGGTGCGCGAAGTGGAAGGGTCGTTTTGAGTAGGCTTGAGGAGTGAGGCGCGAGTTGGAAAGATTTCAGACTAGGAGGAACGAAGTGATTCTCCGACTTGAGAAAGTTTTGTTGACTGTGTTCGTTGGGTTTTGCGCGAGCCAGACATTGGTCCATGCTGCCGAGCTGACGCCGGCGAATATTCGCATGGATTTTATCATTGGCGGTAAGCACGCACCGTGGTACGTCGCTTTAGAAAAGGGCTTTTATGCCAAGCGCGGCATCGCAGCGACGATCCAGGCGAGCACTGGCTCGGCCGACACGGTGCGCACCATCGGCTCGGGGGGCGCTGATTTCGGCTTTGCCGATATCGCGACGATGATCGTCGCCAAATCGCGCGGCACGCCGGTGGCGGCAGCGGCGCAGTTCGGCTATGTCGGCGCGACCATTCTCTGGCGCGACGAGGGGGCGATCAAGAGCATTAAAGACCTCGCCGGCAAGTCCCTGGCGATCAGCCCAGGCCAAGCGCAGTGGTACTTGATGCCGGCCTACGCCAAAATCAACAAAATCGATTTCAAATCGATCAAGATTCAAGAAACCGCCGCGCCGATTCAGCCGGCAGCGCTGGCGACCAAGAAGGCCGACTTTATCATCATGTTTCGCGCCTCCAACGACGAAGTTGCCGAGCTGGCAGCGTCCAAGGTTGGCGTCAAGCTGTCGCGGGTGTTCATGAAGGACACCGGCCTCGACATCTACGGCACCAGCCTGATTGTGAAAGACGAGGATATCCAAAAACGGCCACAGTTCGTGCGCGCCTACGTCGAGGCTACTTTGGAAGGGCTGCGCTACTCGCGCGACAATCAGGAAGAGGCGATGAAAATCTTGCTCAAGCACAAGCCCGAATTAGAGCCGGCCTTGACCACGCAGCAGTTGAAAAACGCTCTGACGGAGGTCTACCTGCCGCCGGAATCCGCCAACATCGGCATGGGTTATATGCGCCCTGAAATCATGGAGAAGACCGTCAAGGTTGTGAACGAATATTTCGAAGTGGGCCGCAAGGTGGCGGCCAAAGAAGTCTACACCAATCAGTTCATCAAGCGTTAGGGCGGGCTGAGAGTTAACGACGTGCCGCCGCTGATTGCTGTCGAACAAGTCTCGCGGATTTTTAACACCGGCGCGCGCACCGTGACGGCTCTGGACCGGGTTTCCTGCGACATCAATCCGGGAAATTTCGTTTCCATCGTCGGGCCCAGCGGCTGCGGCAAGAGCACGTTGTTGAAAATCATCTCCGGGCTGATGCCGGCATCGTCGGGCTCGGTTTCGGTGGCTGGTCAGCAAGTTGCAGAGCCGCTGGAAAACGTCGGCATGGTCTTCCAGGCGCCGGTTCTGCTCAAGTGGCGCACCGTGCTCGGCAACGTGTTGCTACCCGTCGAGTTCGCCAAGCTGGACGTCGGCAAATACGCCGATACGGCGCGCGCGCTGATCAAACTCGTCGGCCTCGCCGGCTTCGAGGAAATGTATCCCCATGAGCTCTCCGGCGGCATGCAGCAGCGCGCGTCGCTGTGCCGCGCGCTGGTGACCGATCCGCAATTACTGCTGATGGACGAGCCCTTCGGCGCCCTCGACGCCATGACCCGCGACGAGCTCGATATGGAGCTCCTGCGGATTTGGGAAGAGCGCAAAAAGACCGTGCTGTTCGTGACGCACAGCATCCAAGAAGCGGTCTTTCTTTCGGATCTGGTCTTTGTCATGTCGGCCCGTCCCGGCCGTTTGCTCGAGACCATCGGCATCGAGCTGCCGCGGCCGCGCACCATGGAGATGATGAGCACGCCCAGGTTCGGCGAATACACGCTAAAAATCCGCGGGCTGCTGGCGGCGGCGAGCGGCGCTCCGGGCGCGGTGGCGGGCTCAACTATGTGAAATTCGATTTATCCTGGGTTACAATACCGCCACTTCGGTGCACCTGCCGAAGCGAATTTCTCGCACGCAATTCTGTATGGCTAAAGGACTTACCTACGCTCAAGCCGGCGTCAGCATCGAAGCCGGCGACGAATTGGTTCAACGCATCGGCCCGCTCGCCAAAAAAACTGCGATTCCTGGCGTGCTCGCCGGCGTCGGCGGCTTCAGCGCGCTGTTCGATCTCAGCCGCCTCGGCTACCGCCAGCCGGTTCTAGTCTCATCGACCGACGGTGTCGGCACCAAGCTGAAAATCGCTTTCATGACCGGCATTCACGACACCGTGGGTATCGATCTGGTGGCGATGAGCGTCAACGATCTCTTAACCCAAGGGGCGCGGCCGCTGTTTTTCCTCGACTACTTTGTTTGCGGCTCGCTCGATGTGAAAATCGCCGCAGCGGTGGTGCGCGGCATCGCTGCCGGCTGTCAACAAGTCGACTGCGCTCTGATCGGTGGCGAAACCGCCGAGCACCCCGGTGATTTTCCCAAGGGTGAATACGATCTCGCCGGCTTTGTCGTCGGCGTGTTGGAAAAGAAAAAAATCATCCGTCCCAAAGCGATTTCTGCGGGCGATGTCTTGATCGGCTTGCCGTCCACGGGCTTGCACAGCAATGGTTATTCGCTGGCACGCAAAGTGCTCCTTGATAGAGGTCGGTTGAAGCTCAAACAAAGAATTCCTGAGCTAGGTCGCGATTTGGCCCAAGAAATGCTCGAGCCCACCCGCATCTATGCGCAAGCTATGCGTCGGCTCTTTGACAGGGGCGTCATCAAAGGCGCGGCGCATATCACCGGCGGCGGCATCACCGGCAATCTGCCGCGCGTCTTGCCCCAGGGGAAACAGGCGGTAATCGAGCGCGCCAGTTGGCGCGTGCCGCCGATCTTTGGTTTGATCCAGAAGCTGGGTGGCGTGGCGCAGGCCGAGATGGATGCGACGTTTAACAATGGCATCGGCATGATTCTCGTGGTTGCGAAAAAATCGGCCGATCTTGCGCTGCGCATTTCGCGAGAAATCGGCGAGCGCGCAGTTGTCATAGGTGCGATTCGCAACGGACCGCGGAGCGCGATCATTCGCGCCTAGCAAATGGCCAGGCAAGTTCCCATCGGGGTATTGATCTCTGGCAGCGGCACCAACCTGCAAGCGATCATCGATGCCATCGAGGCAAAAAACCTCGACGCCAAAATCGCCGTGGTGCTGAGCAACAAAGCGGATGCCTATGGCCTGGTGCGGGCGCAGAATCATGGTATCGACACGCAATTCATCGATCACAAAAAGTTTTCCAGCCGCGAGGCCTTCGACCGGGCGGTCGTTGATACGCTCCGAGCGCGGGGCGTGGAACTGGTGGTATTGGCCGGCTTCATGCGGCTGTTGTCGCCGCTGTTTGTCAAAGCTTATTCCAATCGCATTATGAACATTCACCCGGCGCTGCTGCCGGCTTTTCCCGGTCTGCACGTGCAGCAAAGAGCGCTCGACCACGGCGTGCGCTTTTCCGGCTGCACGGTGCATTTCGTCAACGAAGAGTGTGACGAGGGACCGATAATCATCCAAGCCGTGGTGCCGGTTTTCGCCGACGACACAGAAGCGAGTTTGTCGGCGCGTATTCTTAAACAGGAACACCGCATCTTTCCGCGCGCCATCCAACTCTATGCCGAAGATCGCCTGCGCGTCGCCGGCCGCCGAGTCATTGTCTCCGGCGCGCCTCAAGATGGGCAGTTGACGCTTGTCCAACCCCCGCTGCACGAATGAAAAAAGCGAAACCAGCGCTCATTCTATTGCTGAAGATCCTGGTCAGCGGCGGCCTGCTCGCGTTCTTTTTCACGCGCACCCATCCTGAGCGGTTTTTCTCGACCCTGTTGGCGGCGGATTTTTCCTATATCGCGCTCGCTATGGTTGTCTATCTCGCTACCCAAGCGGTCAGCGCGGCGCGCTGGCAGGTACTGGCGCGGCCGCTCGGTTTTGAACAGCCGTTCGGTCGTTATCTGGTGTTCTATCTGATCGGCATGTTCTTCAATCTTTTTGCGCCGGGCACGGTGGGCGGCGATGTCAGCCGAGTTTACTACCTGGCGCAGAGCGGCATGAAGCAAGACGAAACGATCCCCGGCGGACCCACGGTGCGGGGCACGGTGTCGGTATTGGTCGATCGCATCGTCGGTATGGCCGTGCTCGTTTGGGTGGGCGCCACTGGACTGCTGCTCTTTCCCGAATACCAGGTGCCAACCACGGTAAAGCTCATAACGTTCGCTTTGGCGGCAGGATTTATCTTGGCAGGCGTGATGGTGCCGCTGCTGCGCCGGTTGCTGCCGGAGGATGGCCACCCGCTGGCGGTCAAGCTACGGGTGGCGTTGCGTAGCTACCGCGCCCATGGCCGCGCTCTGCCCAACGCCGTGGCGATTTCGGTCATAGTTCACCTGATCCAGGCCTGGGTCCACTGGATCTTGGGTAACGCGCTAAGCATCGATATTCCGCTGTCGTACTGCTTTATTCTTTACCCGCTGGTGGGCACCTTTTCGGCGATACCGATTAGTCTCAATGGCCTGGGGCTGCGCGAGGGGGGATATATTTTTATGTTTGCCGTCATCGGCTTAGGCACGGAGAAGGGGATAGTCTTTGGCCTCCTGTTGTTCTTCGTCGTCGTCGCCAATAGCTTGATCGGCGGCCTGGTGTTTTTGCTGCACAAAAGCCCGCGCCCAAGCGCTGTGCCGGATCAAATCAGGTAGCTGCGAAACAGCGTCGCCAGCCCGAGGAAAGAAAAAAAACCGAAGGCATCGGTGAGGCCGGTGACGATAATGCCGGAACCTAAGGCCGGATCGACGCGCAGCGCTTTTAAGAGCAGCGGAATCACCGCGCCGGATAAGCCAGCCATCAGGCCCAGATTGAATACCAGGGCGCAGGCCAGCACCAGTCCCAGGTACGGGTTGCCTTTCCAGAGGATAGCCAAAAGGGCGACCAGTGCGCCAGCTGCCAGGGCAATCGAGATGTTCACCGCGATCTGCTTGCCAATCGCTTTCCAAGCTGAGGAAAACTCCAGCTCGCCCAGTGCGATGGCGCGAATCACCACGGTCGCTGTCTGAGTGGCGCCGTTGCCGCCAACGCCGGCCACCACCGGCATAAAGGTCACCAGCGCGACGATCTCGTGCAACGTGTGCTCGAAGAGGCCGACGACGGAAGCCGCCAAACTGGCGGTGAGCAGGTTGATCAGCGTCCACGGCAGACGCATCCGCACCGAACGCGACACCGGCGTGAAGACGCGGTCCTCTTCGGCGAGACCGGCCATCTTGTACATATCTTCGGTGGCTTCCTCGTGAATGATGTCGATGACGTCGTCGACGGTGATGATGCCTTCCAGGCGCCCCGACTCATCGACAATCGGCAGGGCGAGCAGCTCATACTTTGAGACCAGGCGGGCGGCTTCTTCTTGATCCATCATGACGTGGGCGCGGATGGGATCGGCGATCATCATATCTTTGAGCAGCCGCTGGGGCGGCGCCACCACTAGATTGCGCAGGGGCACAACGCCGACGAGCTTCTCGTCATCGTCCACCACATAGAGATAAAAAAAAGTCTCAAGCTCGCCGCGCCGGCGGATCGTGTCGATGGCGCCCTGGGCCGTGGTGCCAGGTGAAAGCGTCATGAAATCGGTATTCATGATGCGGCCCACGGTGCCCTCCGGATAGCTGATCAGCTCGCGCACTTCGGCGCGCTGTTCGGGCGCGAGCAGGCCAATGACGCGTTCACGCCGTTCCTCGGCGAGACCATCGATGAAGGCGATGGCATCGTCGGGCTCGGCGCGTTCGATCAGCCGGCCGAGTTTGTCGTCGTCGATCAGCGCGAGAATATCGGGGAGCAGCTCGGGGGGCAGCTCCTTGAGCGTTTTGGCGGCACGCCGCGCCGAGAGCAGAATATCGAACAGCTGGCGGACCTCCGGGGCTTGCAGCTCCCTAAAGAGCAGCGCGATGTCGGCGGGGTGGCGCTGGCCGATGAAGCGCAGCACGCGGTCGGGGCTGGCCGTGCGCAACAGGTCGCGCAAGGTACTTTGATCGATGGCCGGTTGTTTCATGACGATCGCGAAGGTTCGTACTTCATACCATCGGCGCGCCGGTTTGCAAATAAAACTGTCGATAAAAGCGCCCTTAAACGGCGCGCGGGAATTTGCTATGGTAGCGATCACTTGGGCGAGCCGTCGCGGCATACGTTCGAATTTATGCAAAGCAAAATGGCTAACGCACTGTTTGTGATCGGACTCCTGTCGGTGTGGCTGGGTTGCGTCGGCCGGGCCGGCGCTGCCGCCGCGGCTAGTGCCGTGGCGCTCGAAGGTCGGCCGCCTTCTTTTGCCGCAATCGCCAAAAGGACCACGCCGGTGGTCGTCAACATTTCAACGACCACGCAGAAGACCAATCGCAGCGGTAACGATCCATTAGAAGAATTTTTCAACCGTTTTTTCGGCGACACGCAGCCGCGGGAAAACAGTCAGCGCAGTTTGGGCTCGGGTATTTTGATTAGCAAGGACGGTGAAGTGCTGACCAACTATCACGTGGTGCGCAGCGCTGACATGATCAAGGTCAAGCTTTCCGACGGCAGCGAATATGAGGCGCGCTTGATCGGCAAAGACGATCGCACCGATCTGGCGCTGATCAAGATTCGCAAACCTGGAATCGAACTGCCGGTGGCGCGGCTCGGCAGTTCCAATCAATTGGATGTCGGCGATTGGGTGATGGCGATCGGCAACCCGTTCGGTTTGGAGCACACCGTGACCGCCGGCGTCGTCAGCGCCAAGGGGCGTGTCATTGGCGCCGGCCCCTACGACAATTTCATTCAGACCGATGCCTCGATCAATCCGGGAAACAGCGGCGGACCGTTGATCAACGGCCTGGGCGAAGTGGTTGGCGTCAACAGCGCGATCTTTAGCCAGAGCGGCGGCAACATCGGCATCGGTTTCGCCATTCCCATTGATCTTGCCAAGAAGGTGGCCGATCAGTTGCGCAAGAACGGCAAAGTGGTGCGCGGTTGGCTCGGCATCCGCGTCAACGACGTCTCGCCGCAGCTAGCCCAGTCGCTTGGGCTTGGCCGCCCGGGCGGCGATATGGCGATGGTCACCGAAGTGGCCGACAACAGCCCCGCCGCGGAAGCCGGAATTAAAACCGGCGATGTGATCGTCGAGTTCAACGGCAGGACCGTCCCCAAGAGCCATGACTTTCCCACGGTCATCGCCGACACCGCGCCAGGCCAGCGAGTCACGCTAAAGATCATTCATGAAAAGAGAGAGCAGACGGTTACCGCCAAGATTGCCGAGCTGCCGGAAGAAAGCGACAGCCAAAGACTCGAAAGCCGCGATGCAGAGATCGGCGTGCGCGTGCAGCGCATTACTCCCGAAGCCGCGCGCCGGCTGGGACTGAGCTCGAGCAAAGGCGTGCTGGTCATGGAAGTGCAACCCGGCAGTCCCGCCGACCAAGTGGGGCTGGAGCCGGCCGATATCATCCGCGAAGTAAACCAACGGCCTGTCAACAACGTCAGTGACTTCGATCGGGCCGTGCGCCAAGGGCGGCGCGGCGATCGTCTCCTGTTGCTTGTGCAGCGGGGGGATAACGCTGTATTCTTTGCTTTGAAACGGAAAGGTTAGGAGGCTTTATGTTTGGATTGGGTGTGCCGGAGCTGTTGGTGATCTTGGGGATCGCCCTGGTAATCTTTGGCCCCAGCAAGCTGCCGCAGATCGGTAGCGGCCTGGGTAAAGCGATCCGCGATTTCAAGAAGGGCGTGAGTGGCGACGAAGAAGAAACCGGGAAAGACGGTAAGAAAGAAAGCGCTAAAGATCTGCCGCGCTAATCTCGCTGACCAGGTAACTCATTCATTCCGGTTCGCCGGTTCGCGGCGAACTCTTTTCTTTATCAGTAGGCTGCTGAAAAACTCCTCAAACCGCTTCGACTAACGGCAAAGGGTATCGGTATCAGAGCGGTGCGGAATCAGGCCCGCTCGCGCACGGCGCGAAAGCCGTTGCGGTCGTTGCGGCCGAGCACAACGGTGTAGAGAGAGGTCTTCGACAGCTTGTAGGCCTTGTCGACTTTAAGGTGGGCGGTTTCGATAAATGGCTTGAGCTTTAAATCGGTGCGCCAGCCGAGCCAGCGCGTCAGCGGATCCAACGCTTGGGTGAGCGAGCCGACGAGGGGAAACTCGCTGGTGAAGTGGTTGACGATGACGATGCGCCCGCCCGGCTTACACACTCGCTTGGCTTCGGCGACCATGCGCACTGGGTCCGGCACGACGGTAACGACATGAAATGCCATGACGTAATCGAAAGTGTTATCCGGGAAGTCCAGTTCCAACGCGTTCATGACCCGGACATTGATATGCCGCCACTCGTTCTCGACGATTTTTTGCTTGGCACGGGCCAACATGTCCGGCGCCAGATCGATGCCGGTAATTTCACAATGGCTTGGATATGCGGGAAAAGAAGTGCCGGTGCCGGCGCCAACTTCGAGCACTTTCGCGCCGGCGGGGATGTCAATGTCCTCAATCACGCGCTGCAGGCGTGAGTAAAAGATTTTGCCGAAAACCTTGTCGTAGAGTGGGGCAAGTTCTGCGTAGAGCTTGCTTTCGTGTGCTTCAATCTCAGCCATCAACCTCACCCAAGCTCAACAAGCTCGTCTACGCATCGCGAATATCTTTGTTCTGTTTCTTGTAGAAGACGGAGATGTCGCGTTTGCGAAATCGCCACTGCTTGCCCTTCTTGAAGGCGGGCAGAATGTTCTTCCGAGCGAATTCATTGACTGTGTCGGGGCTCAAGTCGAGAATCATCGCGACTTGTCGGCTGTTTAACAGCTCCTCGTCTCTTTTTAACATGCATCCCCCTCGGAAGATATCATCCAGCGGTCGCTTAGGCAAAAAGTTTTTTTTATCTAACAAGTTCGATTTGGGGTGTCAAGACAAATTGCGCGCTCAATCGGCCTCGACGGCGCCACTCAGTTTGAGGATTGCTCGACTGCCCAATTCACTTTAGTTGCACCACCGGGCCACTTCCTTTAGCATACCCGCAAAAGAGTCGTGCATCAGCAGCTCTTTTTCTGAGATCCATGAAACGCGCCGGCAAGATTCTCGCTTTCCTCTGCTTCGGCGGCTTCCTGCTACTAGGGGCCGGAGTGCTGGCGTTTTATCATCTGATCCAGTCCGGCGATTTTCGCGCTTTTTTGGTGCACGAAATCGAGCAGCAGACCCAATTCAAAGTTCAACTCGGCGACGGCAGTTTGGAAGTTGGCCGCATCATTGGCGTTGGCTTTCGCAACGTTGCTTTTGCCGAGCCCGAGGGCGGAAGCAACGCGCTGACGGCGCAGCATGTTACGGCGCGGGTGGCGCTCTTGCCGTTGCTGCGGCGCCGTTTCATTGTCAACGAGGTCCGCCTGAGCGCTCCGGTTGTGCGCCTGGTGCGCGACCGGGACGGCAAATTTCCTTTGTTGGACCGCTTGGCCAATTTGCCCTTTCTGCAACAAGATCATGGGCAATTTAGCGTTGACCTGCGCGCCATTCGGATCAGCGCTGGGGCGGTCGACTTCGAGGACCACTATCTCGAAAAAGATCCGGTCCAGACCCAGCTGCGTCACCTCGACCTCGATCTTAAGCGATTGCGCGGCCAAGCGCTGCGCGAATTTCTCCAAAAGCTCGTGCGCCAGCAGATCGATTCGGATCAAGGGGTGCTCGAGTTCGATTTGAAAACTGCCGTTGAGCGCGAGCGCCAACGGGCCAGAGTGCAGGCCGCTGGCACGATGATGTTTCCCAGTGAGAAACTGGAATTCGCGAAGATGCGATTGAAGGCGACGGCACAGGTAAACGACGCGCCGGCGGCGCTGATCCAAGCGCTTTCCAGCGGTCGCATCGCCGCCAAATCGCTCAACGGCAACTTCGATGCACAGCTGGTCGTGGAGGGTCAAGTGCAGCAAAAGCTGCAGTTGAAGGGCGATATCAAATTCGCCGGCCTTGCCGTCGAGGCGCCGGCGCTGTTTTCGGCGCCGCTAAACCCGGGCAAGGGCGAGTTAACCGTGCAGCTAGACTGGCAGCCGCCGCACTTGCTGGACGTGGCGCGCTTCGATCTCAACACTAGCGATCTCAAGCTCAACGCCCGCGGCGTGTTGCGAAAGATGCCCAACCAGCAGGCGCAAATTCAATTGAGCGCACTGGCGCCGTCCCTATCCGTGGCGGTTTTCAAAAAATATCTGCCGGCAAAAGGGCTTGCCTCGCCGCAGCTCGATCAACTCATGACGTCGCTCCAAGAAGGCGAGATCGAGATCAAGCGCTTGGGCTTGGCGGCCAATCTCGGCGAGCTAAAGCAGCTTAGTTTCGACGGCCTGCGCGACCGGCTCAGCCTCGAAGTGGAGCTGCGCAAATTTGCCGGCCGGTTCGGCGCCAATTCTTTGCCCATGCGGGGTGTGCAGGGGAACGTGACCTTTGACAAGGGGCTGTTTTCGCTAAAGAACCTTCGCGGCAGCTATGGCCAGACTCGCCTTGATGATCTCGATGGCACCTACCGGGTTTTAGCCCAGGGGCAGAGTCATCTCGATGTGCGCAGCCAGGGAGAATTGGACCTGGCCGAGCTGCGCGAGCAGTTGAAGCAAGACGGCGCGCCGGTACAGCTCGCCAAACTCAGCCAGCAGCTGCGCGAGGCTGCCGGCCGCGCCAAGTTCGAGATCGCCCTGCAGCGCACCACGCCGGCGCCTCCGGTGGCAGAGGGAAAACTCATTCTCGATGGTGCGCGTCTGCATTTCGATCGCTATGCGTTGGCGGATGTCAAAGGCGAGCTGGTTTTCACGCCGCAAGAAATCCGCGCTGAGAAAGCGCGGGCGGTGCTCAACGGTTCGCCGGCGCAGATTCGCTTTAGCGCGCGCAATTACGCCGCGGAGAACGGCGTGTTCGACCTGCGCGTCGACTCGAACGAAATGAAGGCCGGCGTCGTCACCACACTCTTTCAACCGAAAGCCAGCTTGTCCGACCCCGGCATGGTGCGCGGCTGGGTGCGCTACCAGGGACCGTTGGCCAATCGTGAAGGGCGCAAGTTCACCGGCAATCTGGAGCTCGCCGGCGTGCAGCTCCACTTGCAGCCATTGCTGCAGCCGCTGCGTGAGTTGAACGGCACCATCAAGTTCGACGACGGCGGCATCGATTTTCAGAACATTCAGGGCTTGCTCGTGGGCGCGCCTGCCAGCGTCAATGGGCGCTGGCGCTTTGGCCAAAAAACGCCGCTGTTTTTCGACTTCGCCTCGGCCAATCTCGATCTGCAATATTTGATGACGCAGATCGACCATGAAGCCGCTGAGTTCTACGCCAATCTCGAGGCGGTGGGCAAGATTAGCCTGGCGCGCGGCCGCTACAAGTCGTTCGAGTTTACCGATCTCAAGACCGACGTCGTGATCGACCATAGGGTCTGGAAACTATCGCGGCTGGCGCTCAACGCCGGCGGCGGCACACTGCAGGGGACTGCGGTGATTCATGACAAGCCGGACGTGGTCGAGTTCAGCGTCGAACCGAAAATGCAGAGCGTGCCGGTGCGCAACCTGTTGTCCTGGTTCGAGGGCGGCCGAGCCGAGATGACCGGCCGCGTCAACATCGCCGGCCGGCTGGAATCGGTCGGTAAAGATGGCGCCGAACGGCTCAAGAACCTCTCCGGCGCGTTTCACTTGCGCGTCGAGGACGGCACTATTCGCCGCATGCGTGTCCTCGTGCAGATTCTCAACCTGTTGGATCTGTCGCGCTGGTTTACGTTTCAGGTGCCGGACTTCGACAAGCGCGGCATCAACTTCCGCAGCATCACTGCCGACTTCAAAGTCAATCGCGGTGTGTACACGACGAACAATCTGATCGTTGACAGCGACGATTTGCGCATGACGGGGGCGGGCAAAATCGATTCGCCCAAAGATGAGATGGAATTTACCATCGCCGTGCGGCCTTTTGCCGGCATCGATACCGGCTTAAATCAGATTCCGCTCATCGGTACCGGTATCGCCGCCATCAAAAATTCATTCTTGGTGGCGAATTTCAACATCAAAGGCTCCATGGACAATCCGACGATTACGCCGGCGCCGCTGAGCACGCTATCGGAATGGGTTCTGGGCATTTTGCGTATTCCTAAAAGCATGTTGACTCTGCCGGGCGGTGAGAAAAAGGATCCTGCCGAAGTGGCGCCTCGCGAGCCACCGCAATGACGGTGCGGCTCACGCTGTACACGCGCCGGGATTGCTGTTTGTGCGATGAGATGAAGGCGGCGATCCGCGATGCTGCCGCGCACTGTGATTTCTCTCTGGATGAAATCGACGTCGACGGCTCCGACGACCTGCGCGAGCGCTACGGCGACCAGGTGCCGGTGCTGTTGATCGATGGCTACAAGGCATTTAAGTATCGAGTGACGTCAAAGGCGCTAACCCGGCGTCTGCAGAAGCGTCCCTCATTGCTCAACCGGTTCTTGAGATGAGTCCAAGCAAATCTAAGGATCAAAGACCATCAGGCGATATTGCCTCGTTTGCATGCTCTCCGCCGGATGAATTTCATGCTGGGATGACCGTCAAGAGTAATGCTTACCGAAAAAATATCTGCGGGAGTCTAGTCATGCAACTCATCATCGGGAAAAAGGATTTCTTCCTGAGGGCGGCTTTGTTAGGTGCCTTGGCCGTTTCGTCATCGGTTCAGGCCGCTACCCCGGGGCGGCCAGCTGCCAAAGACGCCAACGTGAGTTGGTCGCTGGCGGGCCGAGAGGGCGAATGCACTTCCTTAGATGTGCTCAAGAAGAAATTCCCCGATCTCGGCGAAGTGAAGAGTCCCTACCAGATGGCCGACAAGCTGAAGGCCAAAGGTCTAAAAGCTGAGGTGAAAGAGCACTGGTTGGGCAAGCGCCCGTCGGTCGAAGTGCGCGTGCCGGACAAAGATGTTTACGTGATGTTCGTAAAGACCGATTTGTGCGGCAGAAAGTAAGTCTAGCCGCAAGGGATCTCGGAACCGGATTGTTTCACCGCCAAGAACGCAAAAAACGCAAAAAAGAAATCGGCGCAGATTTCGGCTATTCTGCCTCTTGGCGGCGGCGCGGCCGCTCTTGCTGTTTGAGAATCTTCTTTCGTAGGCGAATCGACTCCGGTGTGACTTCGACTAGCTCGTCGTCGGCAATCCAATCGAGTCCCTCTTCCAAACCCATTTCCCGGTGCGGTGTGATGATGATGTTCTCGTCGCGGCCGGCGGCGCGGATGTTGGTGAGCTTTTTCTCGCGCACGATATTGACGTTTAAATCGACGTCGCGCGAGTATTCGCCGACGACCATGCCTTCGTAGACCCGCGCACCGGGCGGAATGAAAATCACGCCGCGCTCCTGCAGATGAAACACAGCATAGGGAGTAGCGGTGCCTTCGCGGTCTGACACCATGGCGCCGTTGCTGCGCGCCTGAATTGTCCCATGCCAGGGCGCCCAGCCGTCGAAGAGCGCGTTCATGATGCCGGTGCCGCGGGTGTCGGTCAAAAAGCGCGAGCGAAAGCCGATCAGGCCGCGCGACGGTACTGAGAATTCTAAACGCACCCGGCTCGAGCCGGCGTGAATCATTTTCGTCATCTTGCCTTTGCGCATCGCTAGGAGCTGCGAGACCACGCCGATAAAATCTTCCGGGATGTCGATGACGAGCAGCTCGATGGGTTCATTGAGCGCGCCGTTGATCTCTCGAGTCACGACGGTTGGTTTCGAAACCATCAGCTCGTAGCCCTCGCGGCGCATGGTTTCGATGATGATCGCCAACGCGAATTCGCCGCGGCCGGTGACTTGGAAAGCATCGGGCTGCTCGGTGTCGGCGATGCGCAGGCTGACGTTTTTCTTTTGCTCGAAATAGAGCCGCTCGCGCAGTTTGCGCGAGGTGACGAACTGCCCCTCGCGGCCGGACCACGGCGAGTTGTTGGCGCTGAAGATCATCGCGATGGTCGGCTCGTCGATGCGCAGGGCCGGCAGTGGCTTGGGATTTTCCTTGTCGCTAATCGTGTCGCCGATGCCGACGTCTTCGATGCCGGCGATGGCGACGATGTCACCGGCGTCGGCGCTCGGAACTTCGACCCGCTTCAGGCCTTGCCAACCGTAGACTTGCGTGACTTTGACGAGTTGCTGGCTGCCATCGACGCGGCAAAGGGTATAGTTGCCCACCGCCAGTTTGCCGTTTTTCAAGCGACCGACCGCGAGCCGGCCGACGTAGTCGTTGTAGTCGAGATTGTTGGCCTGAAACTGCGTCGACATATTCGGGTCGATGATCGGACCCGGCAGAGTTTCGACGATCAGGTCGAACATCGGTTTGAGGTTTTCACCGGCGACTTTTAGATCTCGCGTTGCCGTGCCGGCGCGCGCGTTGGTGTAGACGACGGGAAAATCTAGTTGATCTTCGGTGGCGTCGAGATCGATGAACAGATCGTAGATTTCGTCCAGTACTTGCGTCACGCGCGCGTCGGCGCGGTCGATTTTATTGATGCAGATAATCGGCGGCAGCTTGGCTTCCAGTGCTTTCTTGAGCACGAAGCGGGTCTGCGGCAACGGCCCCTCGGAAGCATCGACCAAAAGCATGACGCCGTCGACCATGGCGAGCGTGCGCTCGACCTCGCCGCCAAAATCGGCGTGGCCGGGCGTGTCGACGATATTGATCTTCACATTGCCGTAGTGGATCGTCGTGTTCTTCGCCATGATGGTGATGCCGCGCTCACGCTCCAAGTCCATGGAGTCCATCACCCGCTCGGCGACATGCTCATTGGCACGAAAAATCCCGCTTTGGTGCAGTAATGCGTCGACCAAAGTCGTTTTGCCATGGTCGACATGGGCGATGATGGCGATGTTGCGCACATCGTCGCGCCGAACTACCGAAGATTGTGTCATCCCTACTTTGTGCGGGAGGGGGGCGGGAATGTCAAGAAAGAGAATTGTGAAAGGCAGAAAGCGGTAAGTGAAAACGGCCGACGCGAGGCGTGAGTTCAATTTGTCGGTTGGGTTAGCGCAGCGTAACCCAACGACTCCGGTTGGTCTGAGCGATTTGGTGGTTCAAATTTTTGTTGCGCAGGTATTGGCGCGGGAGTAGAGTCCGGACAAAAGCTAAAACGGGAGGGAAAAACCATGGCCAAAACTATGTCGTTGGACGAGCGGGCCGAGGCCCTTGAGCGCAAGATGAGCGATGATCTCGACAAGGTGCTGTCGAAATCAGCGCTGTTTAACATGGCGGACGGCAAGCTCGGCGCCGTCGGCGCTGACGAGACCGCTAGGCAGGGCAAGTATTTTCTTATGGGCGACGATCCACGGCTGCCGAAGATGCCAGCCAAGCCGACGCTACTCGATTATTTCGACTACCGCGCCAAGGGCATCAATCATATGCTGCAAAGCGCGACCCACGCGCTCAAGGCCTCCATGCCGGAGAAAACGATTCTCGCCTGCTTGCTGCACGACATCGCCAACGCGATCTTCATCAAGAGCGACCACGGCTACTGGGGCGCGCAGTTGATCGAGCCCTACGTCGACGAAGAAGTGAGCTGGGCCGTGCGCGCACACCAGGCGTTGCGCTTCTTTGCCGACGATTCGGTCGGCTACGCCTATCCCGAAGCGTACGTCAGAAGTTTAGGGCGCGACTACGAGCCCGACGACTACATCAAAGAAGCCTACCAGCGCGCCCGCAATCACAAATGGTACATGACCGCGCGGATGATCACCGTCCACGATATTTATTCGTTCGACCCCAACGCGGTGGTGAGCTGGGAACCCTTCGCTGACCTCGTCGGCCGGCACTTCAAGCAGCCAAAAGAAGGCTTGGGTTTCGACAACAGTCCGGTCGCGCACATGTGGCGCACGATTCGGCGGCCGACAAAATACCTGTGAGGGGAGAGCATCAAACCTTGGAATATGATCCGAGCAAAAAGCCGTAGAGGAAGAGTCAAACCATGACGCAGCGCCCACACTGTGCTTATTTGCATCACACCAGTTTGCCCTGGCGCGATCTCGAAGAGTCGAAGCGGTTCTACATCGAGGTTTTGGGCGGCGAGTTTTGCGGTTAAATCTCCGATCCGGTTGCCGCTAGGCCACTCGGCGCCCTCTGCGCTGCTGTGGTGAATCTTCCCTTTGTTGCGAACCCAGACCCCCTGGGCTATCTTTAATGATTACATGGGGCGGCTGAAGGTTTATCTGTGGCGCTATCGGCGCCGTTATTTTTTGGGCGGGTTGTGTCTGCTTGCCACGACCACACTGGTGATGTGGATTCCGTGGTGGATTCGCCAGGCGGTGAGCATCCTCGAACATGGCGGGTCGCTGCGCGATGTCACCTATTACGCGGCGATCATCGGCGCCGCGGCCATCGCCCAGGGCATCGTTCGGACCTACTCGCGCGCGCTGATCTTTAACGCCGGCCGCAACGTTGAATACGACCTGCGCAACGATCTCTTCGCCCATCTGCAAAAGCTGCCGCTGTCCTATTATCACGCACGCCGCACCGGCGACCTAATGTCGCGGGTTATCAACGACATTTCGGCCGTGCGCGTCATGTTGGGTCCCGGGGTTCTCAACGCGGTCAACGCGCCGCTCTATTATGTCTATGCTTTGGCGTTGATGTTCTCGATGGACGTCCGCATGACGCTGGCGGCGGTGGCGCCGTTCCCGCTGTTGATGTTTTTTGCTTGCCGTTTTCGCGGCCGCATGATGAAAGCGTCCCAGGAAGTGCAGGCGCAGATGGCGACCTTGAGCAGCCACGTGCAAGAAAATCTAAGCGGCATGCACGTGGTCAAGGCGCACAGCCAGGAAGAGTATCAAACCCGTCAGTTTGCCGAGTTCAACGAAGTTTACCAAGAAAAGAGCATGGAAGCGGCGCGCATGCGCGGCATCGTTCAGCCGGTGATGCAGGGCTTCAATGCTTTGACGGTTTTGATCGTGATCTGGTACGGCGGCATCCGCGTCGTGCGCGGCGACTTGTTGGTTGCCGACGTGGTGGCGTTCGTCGCCTATCTCAATGTTCTGGCGTGGCCCACCGCCGCCTTCGGCTGGATGTTTTCGTTGATCGAACGGGGCCGCGCCGCCATGCAGCGGCTCGAAGAGGTGCTCAAGGTCGAGCCTGACATCAAAGATTCGCCTAAAGCCCTGCCGGTGCCGGGGCTCAAAGCCGGCGTCGAATTTCGCGACGTGGCGTTTTCCTACGGCGGCCAAGCCAACGGCCATGCGGCGCTGGAGGGTATCAATTTTACGCTGCCAGTGGGGCGCTCGGTGGCACTGGTGGGGCGCATCGGCTCGGGCAAAAGCACGGTGGCGCAGCTCCTGCCGCGCTTGTTCGACGTCGGCGCCGGGGCGGTGCTGTGGGATGGGCAGGATACTCGCAACTTGTCCTTGCGCCAGCTGCGCCAGACGATGGGCTACGTGCCGCAGGATCCGTTTCTGTTTTCGACCTCAATTCGACGCAATCTCACCTTTGGCCGCGACGACGTCAGCGACGAAGAGATCGCCCGGGCGATTCGCCTGGCGCGGCTCGATCGCGACTTGGAAATTTTCCCCAACGGCGCCGATACCGTCGTCGGCGAGCGCGGCGTGACGTTGTCGGGTGGGCAGAAGCAGCGGGCGACGCTAGCGCGGGCGCTCTTGATGGATCCGCCGGTGTTGGTGCTCGACGATTGTCTGTCGAGCGTCGATGCGCAAACCGAAGCGGAAATCTTGGCCGGCATTCGCTCGATTCTCAAAGAAAAGACCTGCCTGATCATTTCGCACCGAACTTCCGCGGTCAAAGAAGCCGATGAAATCCTGGTTCTCGACGACGGCAAGATCGTCGAGCGCGGCAATCACCAGCAGTTGGTCGACCGCCGCGGTATTTACGCCGACATCTACGAACAGCAGCGCTTGAGCGAAGAACTGGAAAGCATCTAGATGGCCCAGGCACACAACCAGGAAGAGGCTCTCGGTAAGGCCTATGACTTTCAGCTCATTCGGCGCCTGTGGGCGTTCATGGTGCCCTACAAGAAGCTTTTCTGGCTTGCCATGTTGCTCCTGCCGCTGCAGCAAGCGTTTGGATTGGCGCAGCCCTATCTGATGAAGGTCGCCATCGACGAGTACATTGCGCAGCGAGATCTCTGGGGCTTGCAAAATGTCGGCTTGCTGTTTTTCGGCGCGCTCATCGGCGAAACCGTCACGGCCTTCTTCCATTTTTATTTGACCATGGAGGTGGCGCAGAAGTGTCTCTCCGACATGCGCGTGGCGATTTTCTCCCATGTGCAGAAATTGCCGATGGCCTACTTCGACCGCAATCCGGTGGGCCGGCTGGTAACGCGCATGACCACCGACGTCGATGTTTTGCAGGAGATGTTTTCCTCCGGCGTCATGACGCTGTTGTCGGACTTCATCATGGTCGTGTGGATCGTCGGCATCATGTTCTACATGCACCCGGGCCTGGCGTTGATTTCGCTGGCGCTGATTCCGCCGATGGCACTGGCGATCAATTTTTTCCGCGTCAAAGCGCGGCAAAACTATCGGCAGATTCGCGAGCGCATCGCGCGCGTCAATGCTTATTTGGGCGAAGCGATCTCGGGCATGGCGGTGATCCAGCTTTTTGCCCGCGAGTCGAAAACCTTCCAAGAGTTCGACGATCTGAACGCCTCGCACCGCGATGCCTACCACCTGTCGAACTTCTACGAAGCGGCGCTCTATTCGATGGTCGAAGCCGCCGGCGCCGTCAGTGTGGCGCTGCTGCTGTGGTGGGGCGGCGGCGAAGTCCTACACGCTGTGATCGGCATCGGCACGCTGGTGGCGTTCAAAGAATATATTCACCGGTTTTTTATTCCGCTGCGCGACTTCAGCCAGAAATACGCGGTCATGCAATCGGCGATGTCGTCGGCGGAACGGATTTTTCAGTTGCTTGATACGCCGGTCGCCATTGCGAGCCCCAAACAGCCCGTCGTGCCCAAGACTTTCCGCGGCGAAGTGGAGTTCGACAACGTTTGGTTTCAGTACAAAGACAACGATCCGGTGTTGAAAGGCGTGTCGTTCAAGATTGCCCCGGGAGAGCGGGTCGCAGTCGTAGGGGCCACAGGGTCCGGCAAGACGACGACGATTAAATTGCTTAATCGCCTCTACGATATTCAAAAAGGCTCGATCAAGGTGAGCGGCGTCGATGTGCGCGAGTGGGATTTGCCGGCGCTGCGCCAGCATATCGGCGTGGTTCTGCAAGACGTCTTCTTGTTTTCCGGCGACGTCGCCAGCAATCTGCGCCTGGGCGACAACACGATTCCGCTCGACCGCGTGGTGGAAGCGGCGCGCGCCGCCAATGCCGACGGCTTCGTGCAGCGCTTGTCGGCCGGCTACGAGGCGCCGGTGCGCGAGCGCGGCAGCAATTTTTCCGGCGGCCAGAAACAGCTGCTTTCGCTGGCCCGGGTGCTGATGTTCCAGCCCGATATCTTAGTGCTTGATGAAGCGACCTCGAGCGTCGACACTGAGACGGAGGCCTTGATTCAGGATGCCTTGGAAAAGATCATGCGCAACCGCACCTGTTTGGTGATCGCGCACCGCCTGTCGACCATCCGCACCGCCGATCGGATCATTGTCCTGCACCACGGTGAAGTGCGCGAGATCGGCTCCCACGCCGAGCTGATGGAGCAGCAGGGGATTTACCATCGCCTCTATCAGTTGCAGTATGAACGAGAAGAGCTCAAGAGCCTGACGCATGACGCGCCCAAGATTCTGGGATAGATTCGCGTTCGATCGCACTCACCTCATGGCCAAATTTCGCCGGCTTCGCTTAGTTCGCAGTAAAGTCCTCGCCCTAGCACTTGTCACAGTATTTCTTGCAGCCACGCTGTCGGGGTGTTCGCCGCTCTACGTCATGCGCGCCGCCTACGAGGAAGGCAAAATCCTCTGGCGCCGCGAGCCGATCGCTCGCTTGATCGAGCAGCCAGACGTCGACGTCGACAAACAGGAGAAACTAAAGCTTGTGCTCGCCGTGCGCGATTACGCGCGCGATTTCCTGCGCATGAACGTCGGCGGCAGCTATTCGAGCTTGTCCTATGTCGATCGGCCCGATCTGACCTACCTCGTGTTGGGGGCGCCCAAGACCGAGTTGCGGCCCTACACATGGTGGTTCTTGATCATCGGCAATGTGCCTTACAAGGGATATTTTTCGAAGGAAGAGGCGCAGCGCGAGATCGCACGGCTGGAAGCCGAGGGCTACGATACCAACATGCGCACTTCGGCGGCGTTCAGCACGCTCGGTTGGTTCGACGACCCGCTGTTGTCGCATTTGCTGCGCTTCGATAAAACCGCGCTGGCTGAAGTCGTCTTCCATGAGCTCTTTCACAACACGCTCTATTTGAAAGGCCAGGGCGCGTTTAACGAAAGCTCGGCCAATTTCGTCGGCCACCGCGCCGCCATCGAGTTTTTCAAAACAAAGCATGGCGAAAGCAGCGCGGAATACCAGCGCGCGTTGGTGGGGTGGGAGGAAGAAAAAGAGTTCGGCGCATTCATCGCCGAGGTCGCACGCACGCTGAGCGATTTGTACAAGAGCGATATCCGGCGCGGCGACAAGCTGCGCCTGCGCGAGTTGGTCTTCACGCGCAGCAAGGCCGAATGGGCGCGGCGCATCGCCGACCGGCCGCGGCATCGCTTTCGCGGTTTTCCCAAGCAGCCGCTCAACAACGCGGTGCTGATGCACTACGTCGTCTACTTGAAAGACTTGCAGCTGTTCGAAACCCTCTACGAATCACAGGGGCGCGACCTCGTGCGCACCGTCGACGCGCTGCGCCAAGCGACACAAAGCGGCGGCGAGCCGTTTGAGGCGGTGCGGAAGTGGATCGAACAGCGCCCGCCGATTTCGTAAGAGTCGTCCAAGAAAATATTCACCACGAAGACGCGAAGGACACGAAGTTCGGAAAAAGAATGTAGAAAAATAATCTTTTCTTGCCTTCGTGCTCTTGGTGCCTTCGTGGTGCGAATTCTCTTTCGCATTCGGCACAACTCATCGTTTGACAATCCACCATCCTGCCGTAGTACCATCGCGCATTCTTGCGACGAGGGGGGGGCTATGGCCAATGAAAGCTGCTGTCTTGCATGAACTAAACAAACCGATGAGCATCGAGGATTTCGAGATGCCCGGCATCGGTCCCGATGAAGTCTTGATCAAAGTCAAAGCCTGCGGCGTTTGTCACACCGATTACAAAGTTATCGAAGGACGGATTCCGAGCAAGATGCCGGCAATCATCGGCCATGAGGTGTCGGGCACCATCGCCGAGGTCGGCGCCAGTCAAAAAGGCGCTTTTAAAGTCGGCGACGCGGTGATCGTCGGCACGCGCTATCGCTGCGGCCATTGCCAATACTGTATGTCGGGTCGAGAAAATCTCTGCCGGGCGCGGCCGGCGCCGGCGTCGTTGAAGAGAACCGACGGGCAAGTCATAAACCGCTGGAACGTCGGCGGCTTCTCGCAGTATCTCGCGCTGCCGGGCTACATGGTTTTCAAGTTGCCGGAGGGATTGTCGCTCGATGAGGCGAGCATCGTCGGCTGCCGCATGACCACGGCTTACAACGCGGTGAAGAACTCAGCCGAAATCAAACCGGGCGATTCTGCGCTGGTGATTGGCTGCGGCGGCGTGGGACTCAACACGATTCAATTCTTGAAGACGTTTGGCGCGTATCCGATTATTGCCGTCGATCTTTACGATCATAAGCTCGAGGCGGCGAAGAAGTTCGGCGCCACACACACAATCAACGGATCGAAGCAGGATCCGGTGCAAGCGGTGCGCGATCTCACCGACGGCGGCGTCAACAAGTCCTTTGAAGCTTTGGGCAACGTCAAAACTTCCGATCAGATTGTCGCGGCAACGCGACCTGGCGGCACAGCGACGATCATCGGCGGTTTGGGCAAAGTGCCGTTCACCATCAGCGACGGCAGCTTCACCATGCAAGAAATCAAGATCGCCGGAGTGGCGCTGCGCCGGCCCACCGACGTCGTCGAAGTTTTGAACATGGTGCGCGACAAGCGCGTCGAGGTCGGTGGATTGGTGTCCAGGCGTTACAAATACGATGAGATCAATGACGCGTTTCATGATCTCGAAGCCGGCAAGAACTTGATGGGCATCACCGTGTGGAATTAGAGGATGGCGTTGCAGATGGCTCACCACGAAGGAGGCACGAAGGACACGAAGTTGGGAAAAAGAATTTAGAAAAATCCTTTTTTCTTACTTTCGTGCTCTCGTGTCTTCGTGGGGTAGTGAGGCTTTATGAACTACAAAATCATCGATGCCGACGGCCATGTGATCGAAGATGAGTCGTTGTTCGATTTTCTCGACGCTTCCTATCGCGCCAAGGATCATCAGTTGAGCTGGGATCGGATGTTTCCCTCGCTCGACTTTCATCACATCGGCGGTCATTCGACGCGCAACAAGAAATCCTTCGGCGGCGGCAAGAAAGTTGGGCCGAAGGAGTGGATGGATTTCGTCGAGATGGCCAATCTCGAATGCTCGGTGCTCTATCCGACCAAGGGGCTGCGCATCGGTAACATCAGCCACCCCGATTGGGCCTGCTACGTGGCGCGCGCTTACAACAACTGGCTGCACGAGCGTTATTTGAAGGCGAGTCCGCGCTTGAAAGGCATGGCGCTACTGCCGATGCAGGACGTTGAGGAGGCCGTCGTCGAGCTGCGCCGTGTGATTACCGAGTTGGGCTTTGTTGGCGCCATGCTGCCGTCGCGCGGTCTGCCCTTCGATCTTGGTCACAAGACTTACTGGCCGATCTATGCGGAAGCGGAGCGGCTTGGCTGCGCCCTTGGCGTGCATGGCGGCGCGCATCACAGCATGGGGCTCGATACGTTCGAAACCTTCGTGCCAATTCACGCGCTGGGTCATCCGTTGTCGCTGATCATTGGTTTCACCGGCATGGTCTATCACGGTGTGTTTAATCAATTCCCCAAGCTGCGCATGGGATTTCTCGAAGGCGGCGCCGGCTGGGTGACGTTCTGGATGGATCGCTTGGATCGTTCGCACTCTTACCATATTGAGTTGAACTTGCGGGGCAAGTACAAAGGCCCGTCGATGGAAGATGTGCCGAGCGATTACATCAAAAAAGGCCAAGTGTTTATCGGCTGCGAAGGCAACGAAGAAGGTTTGCCCTATCAAATTCAACGGGCCGGCAATCAGCATTTTCTTTTCGCCAGCGATTTCCCCCACGAGATCGGCCCCGAGGATATTTTGCACGAAATTGAAGAGGTCGCCGAAGCGCCGATCAGCGATGACGACAAGCGGGCGGTGCTGCGCGAGAATGCCAAACGATTCTATCGAATCTAGGCAATAGGCAAGTGGCATTAGGCAATAGTCAGAATTTGCAGAGGCGTGCTTGATCGCGCCCTCTGACGGTTTGAACAGGCTTTTCGCCTGCGCTCCGCTTGACAACCCCCACCCTACGTTGATAAATAGCGCCACGATTCCGGTTACCTAGGAGGAGTGGCGATGACGTTCTGGACCATCGGCTGGCGATTTTTTCTGGCGCTGAGCTTCGTGCTCATGCCGGGAATGGCGCTGCGCGACGCAGCGGCAAAACTCGATTGCAGCGCCGCCGGCAGCGGCGGCGAAATGCCGCGCACAGCGGCAATCGCCACCAACCCCGCCGGCACCGGGGCGCACGCGCTTGGCGCCGGCCTCGCCTCGGTGGCCAACAAAGCCGCGGGCGTCAATCTCAAAGTTCAGCCCTACAACGGCCCCAACGCCTGGATGCCGCTGCTGGAGAGCGGTGAATTAGAGCTGGGCGTGCTCAACATTCTCGACTCGCAAATGGCCGCAACCGGCACGGGCAATTACAAAAAAGCCTATCCCATGCTGCGCGTGATCGCCGGCGGTGTTTTCCCATTCACCGCGTCGGTGATGGTGCGCGACAAGTCGGATATCAAGCAGATCAGCGACCTCAGGGGCAAACGCATGGCGTGGGACTACGGCGGCCACATGATTTCGCAGACCTTTCTGAATGCGGTCTTGGAGACCGGCGGCATCAAGCCGGGCGATGTCCAGCAAATTCGCGTCTCCAACGTCAACGACGGCATCCGCGCCGTGCCCGAGGGAAAAGTCGATGCCACGTGGGCCTCCCTCGGTACCGGCACCAATGAAGAAGCGAATGCGATGGAGCCGGTGCGCTTTCTCAACGTGCCCAATAACGACAACTCCAATAAGATCCTCGGCCGCTACGGCGGCTCGGTGGTCAAGGCGACGCCGTCGGCCGGCGTGCGCGGCGACACCACCGTGCTCGGTTACGCTTTGCACATCGTCGGGTCGAGCAAGTTGAGCGACCGCTTCGTCGGCGCTCTGGTCAAAGCCTGGTGGGACAATCTTGCCGAGCTGCAGACGATTCATCCGCTATTCAAACAATGGACCAAAGAGAACCAGGCGATCACCAACTTCACGATTCCGTATCATCCGGGCGCGATCAAGTTTCACCGCGAGAGCGGCGTGTGGGGCGCCAAACATGACGCCCGCACCAAGGAGATTTGCGCATAGAAGATTGCCGTAAAGGATTATAGGAGTGTTGGAATGATGAGAAAGATTGGCTCGAGACGATCCCTTGCAGTCATAACGATTTCATTTTTCTTGTTGGCTCCAGTTCATTTCGCCAGTGCCAAGCTCGATTGCGGTCCAGCAGCGGCGGGCAACGATTTGCCGCGCACGGCCGCGATCGCCGCCAATCCGGCCGGCACGGGCGCCCACGCGCTCGCCTCAGGTTTGGCCGCCACGGCGAGCAAAGTGACCGGGGTCACGGTCAAAGTCCAACCTTATAATGGCCCCAACGCCTGGATGCCGCTGATGGAAAGCGGCGAGCTGGAGTTCGGCGTGTTGAACATCCTCGACGCCCAGATGGCCGCCAGCGGCACCGGCAACTATAAGAAAGCCTATCCGATGCTGCGCGTGGTGGCCGGCGGCGTCTTCCCGTTCACCGGCAGCATCATGGTGCGCGATAAGTCCGACATCAAACAATTGGCCGATCTCAAGGGCAAGCGCATGGGCTGGGACTACGGCGGCCATGCGGTGACGCAGACCTGGCTGCAGGCGATCATGGAAGTGGGTGGCTTGAAACCGACAGACGTGACCCAGTTCCGGGTTTCAACGGTCAATGACGCCATCCGGGCGCTGGTCGACGGCCGCGTCGACGCGACCTTTTCCGCCGTCGGCACCGGCACGAATGAGGAAGCCAACGCCCAAGAGCCGATTCGCTTTCTCGGCATTCAAAATGTCGAGGCGGCGAACAAGATACTCGGCCGCTATGGCGGTGCCGCAGTGAAAGCGATTCCGGCGGCGGGCATCCGCGGCGATATCAATGTCATCGGCTACGCGCTCCATATCGTCGGCTCGTCCAAGGTCAACGAACGCACGGTGACGGCCATCACCAAAGCATGGTGGGATAATATCGGCGAATTGCAGACAGTCCATCCGCTGTTCAAACAGTGGAACAAGGAGAATCAGGCGATCACCAACTTCACGATTCCTTACCATCCGGGGGCGGTGAAGTTTTATAAAGAAGCCGGTGTTTGGAGCGCCAAGCACGACGCCCGGACCAAAGAGATCTGCGGCTAGAAGAACTAGTGGGATGGAGTAAAGGAGTGTTGGAGTGATGCACGGCAAAACTCGCGCTAATATTTTTGCTCCGCTGCTGCTTCTCGCACAACTAATATTCGCGGCCGGCGCCGGCGCCAAAGTCGACTGCGGTCCGGTGACCAACAACAGTAACGATTTGGCGCGCAGCGTCGCCATCGGCACCAGCCCGGCGGGCACGGGGGCATTTTCCCTGGGCTCGGGCTTGGCCGCGGTGGCGAGTAAGGCAACCCCCATCATCGCCAAGGTGCAGCCCTATGCCGGCCCCAATACGTTTGTGCCGCTGCTCGAAAGCGGCGAAATCGAGTTCGGCATCATCAACATTCTCGATTCCTATATGGCGATGACCGGCACGGGGACCTACAAGCGTACTTTCCCTAGCCTGCGCGTCCTGACCGGCGGTGTGTTTCCGTTCACCGGCGGCATCATGGTGCGCGACAAATCGGATATTCGCCTGGTGAGCGATTTGAAGGGCAAGCGGCTGGCGTGGGATTTCGGCGGCCACGCGGTGGTCCAGGCATTGTTCAACGCGGCGCTGGAGACCGGCGGCATCAAAGGCTCGGATGTTTCCCAGGTGCGCGTGACGACCTCCAATGACGGCATCCGCGGCGTCGCCGAAGGCAAAGTGGACGCCACCTACGCATCGCTGGGCACCGGCCAGAACGAAGAAGCCAACGCCCAGGAGCCGATTCGCTTCCTGAGCATGCCAAACACCGAGGCTAACAATAAAATCCTCGGGCGTCTCGGCGCGTCGGTGGTGAAAGCCGAGCCGATGACCGGCATCCGCGGCGAGACTTTCATCGTCGGCTATCCGCTGCATATTCTCACCTCCACCAAGGTCAACGAGCGCACGGCCATGGCGGTGCTCAAAGCTTGGTGGGACAATCACGCCGAGCTGCAAACGATTCATCCGCTGTTCAAGCAGTTCACCAAGGACGTGCAGGCGATTACGAATTTCACGATTCCGTACCATTCGGGGGCGGTGAAGTTTTACAAAGAAGCCGGCGTCTGGGGCGCGAAGCATGACGCGCGGATGAAGGAGATTTGCAGTTGAAATGTCGAGAGCGATGGAAAGATAAGGAGTCGGTATGAAAGCAAAATTATTAGCGAACCTCGGCGTGATCCTGCTCGCGATGGCGTCATTCCTCTGGCCGCAGTGGAGCGTGACTGCGCTGGCGCAAACGAAAATCGCCTGCGGGCCGACGCTCAATACGAGTAGCGACCTGCCAAAAACCATTGCCATTGGGACCAATCTAGCTGGGACTGGGGCTCACGCATTGGGTTCCGGGCTGGCCGCGGTGGCGAGCAAGATCACGCCGATCATCGGCAAGGTGCAACCCTACAATGGCCCCAACGCTTGGATGCCGCTGATGGACAGCGGCGAGCTGGAATTCGGCATCATGAACATCATCGACGCCAAGATGGCGGCCACGGGCACCGGCAACTATAAGAAGGCCTATCCGACTCTCAGAGTCGCCACCGGCGGCATGTTTCCCTTCACCGGCAGCATGACGGTGCGCGATAAATCCGATATCAAGCAGATTGGCGATCTCAAAGGTAAACGGGTGGCGTGGGATTTCGGCGGCCATGCGATCACCCAGACCTGGCAAAGCGCGGCGCTGGAAACCGGCGGGATCAAAGCCAGTGACGTCGTACAGGTACGTTTCTCGAATCTTAACGATGCTCTGCGCGCCGTGCCGGAGGGCAAAGTGGACGCGTCCTTCAGCGCTATCGGCATCGGCATCGTCGAAGAAGCCAACGCAATGGAGCCGATTCGGTTTCTCAACATCCCGCCCAACGACAATTCCAACAGAATCCTCGCCCAATATGGCGGATCGGTGGTCAAATCGGATCCCGCCGCGGGTATCCGCGGCGACACCACTGTGATCGGCTACCCGCTCCATTTAGTCACATCGACGAAGCTAAGCGAAAGAACCGTCAGCACATTGGTAAAAGTCTGGTTGGATAATCTGGCGGAACTGCAAACGATCCATCCATTGTTCAAGAAGTGGACCAAGGAAAATCAGGTGATCGACAACTTCACGATTCCCTACCATCCTGGGGCCGTAAAATTCTACAAAGAGGCGGGCATGTGGTCAGCCAAGCATGACGCGCGCACCAAGGAGATTTGCAGCTGAGCGCAGGCTGGGTTCACCACGAAGGCGCGAAGTTCGCGAAGTCAAGAAAAGATTCACCTACTAAATATTCCGAACTTCGTGCTCTGCGTGCCATCGTGGTGAACGATTCCACGGCGCAAGGAAACTTCCATGGAAATCGAAGAGAATGTCCGCACCCGTGACTTGAGCGGCTTTGTCGAAGTCCTCGGGCGCTGTCTGTTGGTGGCGATCCCGCTGACGGGCATGTTTTTCCTGTTGAACCTGCCCCAATATCTAGGCTGGTTGGTTTTTAACGAACAGTATCTCGGGCTCTATCTGGGACTAGCGCTGTGCGCGACCTATCTCCTCGTACCGGCGGTGCCGCGCCCCAGCAAGAGGGTGCCCTGGTACGATGTCATTGCTTCCATCGCGGGTCTCGCGGTGGGGCTCTACGTTTTTATTTTTTACCCGGCAATCGTCAATTCGCTGGGGGAGATCTCCACCGAGCGGGTGATTCTCGGCATCGTTACGATTTTCCTGCTCGCCGAAGGCTCGCGCCGTTTGATCGGCTGGCCGCTGGTCATCATCGCCGGGTTTTTCTTCTTTTATGCACTGTTCGCCTATATCTTTCCGGGCGATTTCTACGGCAAGGGATGGTCGATCAGCCGGCTTGCCACCTATCTCTATCTCGACGCCAACGGCATCTTTGGCCAGGCGCTTCAGGTGGGCGCCAGCATCGTGGTTGTCTTCGTCATTTTCGGCGAAGTGCTGCATCGGGTCGGCGGCGCCGAATTTCTGAGCGATTTCGCCCTCGCGCTCATGGGCCGGTTTCGCGGCGGCCAGGCGAAGATCGCCATCGTGTCGTCGAGCCTATTTGGCAACATCAGTGGCAGCGCCGTGGCCAATGTGGTCGTCGACGGCGCGTTTACCATTCCGATGATGAAAAAAGCCGGCTATCCGCCGCCCCAGGCGGCCGCCGTGGAAGCGGTGGCGTCGACCGGCGGGCAGATTATGCCGCCAGTCATGGGCGCAGCGGCGTTCTTGATCGCCGAATACTTGCAAATGCCCTACGCCAGCGTGGCGCTCGCGGCGCTGGTGCCGGCGATTCTTTACTACGTTACCCTGTTCATCCAAGTCGATCTTTTGGCCGCGCGCAACGGCATCCGCGGCCTGCCGCGCGAAGAGGTGCCCGCGCTTCTGCCAGTGCTCAAGCGCTCGGCGAGCTTTGTCGTGCCGCTGGCGGTGCTGATCTTCTGGATGTTTTTCCTGAACCGCCGGCCGGAAGAGGCTGGACTTCTCGCCGCACTGGCGGCGTTGATCATTGGATTTTTCACGCCCGGCGTCAAAATCGGCTGGAGCGGCATATTTCAGATACTCATGAACGCCGGCCGCGGCATGTTGGAGATTGCCACGATCACCGGACTCGCCGGCGTGGTGATCGGCGTCTTGCAGCTGACCGGATTGGGTTTTACGCTGACGTTGACCTTGCTCAACCTCGGCCAGAGCAACGCGCTCCTCCTGCTCGTGCTCACGGCGGTCGTCAGCATCATCCTCGGCATGGGCATGCCGACCACCGCGGTCTACGTCTTGTTGGCAGTGTTGGTGGCGCCGGGGTTGGTGAAGCTCGGCATCGTGCCCATCGCCGCGCACCTATTCATCTTCTACTTTGGCATGTTGAGCATGGTGACACCGCCGGTGTGCATCGCCAGCTACGCCGCGGCCACCATCGGCAAAACCGATCCGGTGCAAACCGGCTGGCAGGCGATGAAGCTCTGCAGCATCGCCTACGTCGTGCCGTTCCTGTTTGTGTTTTCGCCGTCGCTGCTTTTGATCGGCCGCTGGTACGAAGTCGTGCTCTCGGTGGCAACCGCCATTGCCGGTTCCATCTTGCTCGGTGTCGGCATTGTTGGTTATCTATTTCGCCCGGTGCCGGCGCTGAAGCGGGCGCTGTTCCTGATCGCCGCGGTCGGATTATTGATTCCAGTCGTGCACACTGGCAAGTTCGCCATGCTCACCTGGGCAAGCAACGGCATCGGTTTCGCTCTCGCGTTAACACTTGTTTTCATCGAATGGGCGGCGCGCAGGCCGCAAGCGGCGATGTCGGTGACGGCGCGGACAGGCGCGGCGAAATAGCACGGCGCGAGCCGATCGATCTAGCGGGGGGCGGGAGCTGGCTTGGGGGCGTTCTCGTCGGCCGTCTTGGCGCTAAATATCATAACCACGCTCAGCGCCACCGTGCCGCGCTGCAGCGCCGGCAGCTGCCATTTTTGCATCTCGTCGACAATCAGTTTCTTGAAGCCGAAATCGATCAACGTCGCGCCGCTCTCGTAGATCTTGGTGATCTTGCCATTGCCGTCGCTCCACAAATCTACCGTCAAGTCTCCGGTCAAGCCGCTCACCTCGAGCATGCGTGCTTGATAGAGAGTCTTTAGCTCGGGCATTTTGCGCCCGATAAACTCGCGCAGCTTGCCGGCGCTGGCGGCATCGATATCGACGTCGTCGATTTTGGCGCTGAGTTCGCTCAGGGCGACCTCGGCCTGCGGCTGGGTGAGGCTGAGCGCGGGCGCGGCTGAGGGCTGAGCTTTTTCAACCGTCATGCTGTTTCTCCCCGAGGCGCCGCGCAGGGTAATGAACGCCACGATGGCGGCGATCAGCGCTAAACCCAAAATGAGCAGGCCAGGACGCGCGCCGATTTTCGAGTCGGCGGAGACCGCGATGAGTTGGCGCAGCCGAGCCGACCAGCCGCCTGCAAAAGCCGCTTCGAAAGGCTCGATCGAGACCTCCGCCGGTCCGCCGCTTCTGCGCGGCGATTCGTCGGGCATCTTGATCGCACCCGCGACCTCGTCGCGTGGCATCGCGGAGTCGAGCGTTTGGTTGAGCACGAGACGGCGCAGCAATCTCTGATAGCTCCACATTCGGCCATGATCCTGCTGCCGTTCCGCAGCGTCATAACAGACCATGAGTATTTTACGAACGATGCCGCGCTCGACTCCACTAAGATCGGTGTAATCGCGCAGATGCTCGACTTCGGCTTCGTGATCCGCTGGGCCGTCCAGGACGACTCTAATGAGCAGTTCGTAAAGCCGCGCGGTGCGGTCTAACGGATCGTCGCGCAACATATTGCCGGCGCGAGTGAGGGCCTCTTTGAAATCGCCGGCGCGACAAAACCGGTCGATTTGTTCATGCAGGGCGGATGCGTGTTCCGGGCTCATTGTGCCATCGCAGGGGGGGCTGCCTCGCCCATCGAGAAGCTATCGGTTGGCAAACAGAATACCAAGCCGTTGTCAGTGGAACGATGGCGAACGGAGAGATTGCCGCGCCGCGCCCGACCATGAAACTCAGAAGTTAAACCAGCCTGTCGAGTAGCCATGCCAGCGACCGTTTCTTGCAGTAGCTAGCGTACTTTCTAACAGCGAAGCTCGTGATGTCAAGAATGCTTGAAGAGTTACCGCGCGGCAGGGGATCGCCGTCGGCAAAGTGCGCCAAAAGGCGCCCTTCGCGAGTATCTTAGGGAGCCGCTGAGAGGGAGTGTGAGGCGAAACCGCTTAGTTGAGCTGCTTGAAGAAGCCTTCTTTGTCGAGCTCTTTCAAGAAGCTCGTGTCGACAAACTCCTCGGGCCGCTTGGATTTTGCCGCCGGCACGCGGCCCGCCACTTCGTTGATGGCGTTGCGCACGCCATCGAGACTGGGATAGGCGCCATAGTCCGTCACCTGCAAGAAGCTTCTGTAGCTTGCCTCAAGGATGTCCGGATCTTGAGTCTTCAAATGTTGTGTCATGGCATTTTTGGTGGCCTCAGGGTTCTTCTTTGCGAAGTGGACGCTTTCGATAAAGCCCTTGAGAAAGCGCTTGACCGTCTGCGGTTCGGCGCGAACGTATTTCTCCGTCGTCTCGACGATCAGTTGGGGATAGGGAATCTTGAGCGTGGCGATGTCGAGCAATATGTGGTGCCCCAATTTCTTCGCCTCGAAATCCAGCGGCGCCGAGAGTAGAGTTGCGTCGATGGAGCCGGCGGACAACGCTTGCACGCGGCTTGGCTGTGTACCGATCTGCAGCAGGGTTACGTCTTTGACAGGGTCGATGCCCTGTTTGCGCAACACCAAGCGCACCGCCGTGTCCGTGCCGGAGCCGAAACGGCTAATCGCGATCTTCTTGCCCTTTAGCTGCCCCCATTGGGTGATTTGTTTCGTCGTCACCAGGCTATAGGGCAGTGTATTGACCAGACAGGCCAGCATGATGGTGTCGGCGCCCTGGGTGCGCGACGCCACTGTGGTCGGGCCGGAGTTGAGCGCGATCTTGACCTCGCCTGAGCGCGCCACTTGCGCCAGCGTGCTGCCGGACTCGAAGACCGTGACTTTGGTCTCTAGGCCGTGCTTGCGCCACAAGCCGGCGTCATGGGCCAGATGGGCATAGGTCAGGCTGATCGCCGGGCCGGCGACACCAACGTTAAAAACCTTGTCCGATTGGGCAGCGGCCGGCGGCGCCGCCAGCAACAACCAGACACTGAGCAGCTTTAGTGGATGCTTCATTGTATATTTCACACCCGCCTGCGGCGGATGTTTCCTTTGCCTATTAGGTGTTGTTTGTAGCAAATTCGCTGCGTCGGGTCGAGAGCGTTTCGCGATAGGTGTGTACGAGTCAGGCGCCTTGAAAATAGTGCCCCGCCATAGTTTAGTGAGTTTCTCATCAATTCATCGACTAAATCAGGAGCTTTTTCTCATGGCTGATAATTTGAAACCGCGCAGCGGCGTCATCACCGATGGTCCCGATCGAGCGCCGACCCGAGCGATGCTGAAAGCGGCGGGTTTTTCCGACGATGACCTGCGCAAGCCGATCATCGGCGTGGCCAACACGTGGATCGAAATCGGGCCGTGCAATTTTCACCTGCGCCGGCTGGCCGCGAAAGTGAAAGAAGGCATCCGCGCGGCCGGCGCGACCCCGATGGAGTTCAATACCGTCTCGATCTCCGACGGCATCAGCATGGGCGTCGAAGGCATGAAGTGTTCGCTGATCAGCCGCGAGGTTATCGCCGATTCCATCGAATTGGTCGCGCGCGGCAACCACTTTGACGGGCTCGTCTGTTTGTCGGGCTGCGACAAGACTAATCCGGGCGTGGTGATGGCGCTGGCGCGCCTCGACATTCCCGGACTGGCACTCTACGGCGGTTCGATCGCGCCGGGGCATTTGGGCGAAAAGGATCTCACCATTCAAGATGTCTTCGAAGCGGTCGGTGCGTACGCGAGCAAGCGCATCGATGCCAATCAATTTCTCGCCGTGGAAAACGCCGCCTGCCCTGGCGCCGGTGCCTGCGGCGGCCAATTTACCGCCAATACCATGTCGACGGTGATGGAGTTTCTCGGCATCTCACCGATGGGCAGTAACGGCATTCCTGCCACCGTCTCCGAGAAAGACGACGCGGCGTTTAACGCTGGCAGACTGGTCGTCGAACTGCTGCGTCAAGACTTACGGCCATCGAAAATTCTGACCCGTAAAGCGATCGAGAACGCGATCGCATCCGTCGCCGCCACCGGCGGCTCGACCAACGCCGTGCTGCATTTGCTCGCAATCGCTCGCGAAGCGGGTGTGGACTTGAACATCGACGACTTCGATCGCATCAGCGAGAAAACGCCGCTGATTGCCGATTTGAAACCGGGCGGCCGCTTTGTCGCCAACGATCTCTACAAAGCCGGCGGCATTCAACTGGTGGCCAAACGGTTGATCGAGGCCGGTTTGATTCACGGCGATACGATCACCGTGACGGGAAAGACGCTGGCCGAAGCGGCGCAGATGACCAAAGAAGTCGCCGGCCAAGAAGTCGTGCGGGCGATGAATAGTCCCCTCAAAGCGACTGGCGGGTTGGTGATTCTCAAAGGCAATCTCGCGCCCGAAGGCTGCGTCGTCAAAGTCGCCGGCCACGAGCGCCTGCTGCACCGCGGCCCGGCGCGGGTGTTCGACCGCGAAGAAGATGCCTTTGCTGCCGTGCAAGCGGGCCAGATCAAAGACAACGACGTCGTGGTGATACGCTACGAAGGTCCGAAGGGCGGCCCGGGCATGCGCGAGATGCTCGGCGTCACTGCGGCGCTGGTCGGCGCCGGTTTGGGTGACTCCGTTGCGCTGCTCACAGACGGCAGATTTTCCGGCGCGACCCATGGTTTGATGGCGGGACACGTCGCGCCGGAAGCGGCCCATGGCGGGCCGATCGCCGCTGTGCGCGACGGCGATTCGATTGTCTTCGATATCAAAAAGCGCGAGCTCAACGTCGAGATTCCACAAGCCGAATTGCAAGCGCGCTTGAGCCAGTGGCGCGCACCGGCACCGCGTTACAAAACCGGCGTCATGGCGAAGTATGCCAAGCTGGTTTCGTCGGCTGCTGAGGGCGCAGTGACGCGCTAGCCGAGAGGAACCTCGCCGCGTTTGGCCGATCGCGGCTGCAGCCGGTGCGCTGTTTTGGGCCTTGCTATCGAACGCAAATCTGCTTAAACCAATAGCGATCTCTGTTCGTGAGGTAGGTCATGTCGTCCTGGGGATTGTTCGCTTTGGCACTGTTGATTGGAATCATTATCTCTGCGGCGGCAGCGTTTGTGATTTTTCGCATGCTCATCCAACAGACCAACGCCCGGGTGCTGCGTCTCGAGCGCGAACTGGCGCTGATTCGCGCCAGCGAAGACGACAAACAGCAGCGGCTCAATGAAATATTCCTCGCGGTGACGGGTCTGCACCGGTCGACCGAGGAACGCTTGAGCAGCATTCGCGAAAAGATCGAGCGATACTTTGCCACCAATAGCCACTGAGTCGGTATAACTTCCCGGCACCGCCTTGCCGGATTCGCAAGTTCTCTGAAATTCTGCCGCGAAATTTCCGCCGTTTTCTTTTGACAGCTCGCCACGCTCTTAGATAGTCTCGGGCGCAGTTTGCTACTTTCAACCCGCCAAGAGGAGTGTGTGTCATGGCTCTGGACTTTGTCACCAATCAAGAAGTCATCGTCGCGGCGCGCAAAATTCTGCCGCAGGACGTTTGGGACTATCTCAGCGGCGGCGCCGAATCGGAAACCACCATGCGGCGCAATCGCCTGGGCTTCGACTACCTGGCGCTGCGGCCGCGCATCTGCGTCGACGTTTCCAAGATCGATACGTCGACGACCTTTCTCGGCCAGAAACTCAGAATCCCGGTCATGCTCGCGCCGATGGGCTCGCTGCAATCGATCACGCCGGAAGGCGGCGTCGCGGTGGGCAAGGCGGCGGCGCAATTCGGCTCGATCAATTTCGTAAGCTCAGTGACCCAACCGACGTTGGAAGAGATCGCCGCGGCGACGACTACGCCGAAAATCTTTCAGCTCTATATTCGCGGCGGATTGGACTGGTGCAAACAGATGGTCGACCGCGCGCTCAAGGCCGGCTACATGGCGCTCTGTTTGACCGTCGACACGGCGCACTACAGCCGGCGCGAGCGGCAGATGATGAACCGCTGGCTGCCGCCGAGCAAACGGGTCGAGAACAACACACGGATTTTTCAAGCGATGCTCACCTGGGAGTTGATGGCGGCGATCAAAAAGCACGCCGGCGTGCCGCTGATTCTCAAAGGCGTGGGCACCGCGGAGGATGCGAAAATCGCCGTCGACCACGGCGTCGAAGTGGTTTACATCTCCAACCACGGCGGCCGCCAGTTGGACCATGGCCGCGGCACCATCGATATCGTTCCCGAAGTAGTCGATGCGGTCAACGGCAAGGCCGACGTCGTGCTCGACGGCGGCGTCATGCGCGGCACCGACATTCTCAAAGCCATCGCGCTCGGCTGCAAAGCGGTCACCATCGGCAAGCTGCAAGGCTGGGGCCTGGCCGCCGGGGCCGACGCCGGCGTCGTGCGCGTGCTCGAAATACTCGAAGAAGAGCTGATCATCGACATGGGGCTCTTGGGCGTGACGCGCATCGACCAGGTGAACTCGAACCATGTCTGTCAATCATACCCGGTCGCCTGGCCGCACGAGATGAGCGCGTTCCCCTATATGCCGGGCGGCCAGCTGCGCTGAAGTTGCGCGCTGTTTTAGTCGCCCGGAGATTGCCGGAGCCACACAGCTCAACCCGGACAACATTTCACCAGGACAGCGCCAGGCTTGGACCGCGAGTGCTTCGACAAAGCGGTCAACGACGGCAAAGGCCAGATGCCGCCCAGGGCGGGAGTGCTCAGCGAAGAGGAAATAGATCAGTTGTGGGTGTATGTTCGGTCGAGGATCGACGGTTAGAGTTGGGCCACCGCCTCAAGGCCTAGCGCCGCCAATTTTTCTGCGGGAATAAACCCATCGGCACGCCAACCCCGCGCTGAATAATAGCTCTGCACCATCTGGCGCAGTTCTTCAGCATCTAGCCCAATGCCTTGACCGACACCGCTGGGCAGCGCTTCGCTCAGCAAACGTTGCGGCAAACCATCGTCGCTCGGTTGCCAGCCTTCGCGAACGTTGAAAAGTTTTTTCAACGTGTGAATGCGTGTGCCGATCTGTTTGAGTTCGATAGCCGAAATGTCCCAGCCAGTGACTTTGCTGAGTAGCTCGGCGGCTTCGCCATAGAAATCATCGAAACATTTGCGCAGAAACTTGCAGACGATTAATGAATCGAGCACGGCGGCGAAATCTTCGGACTCAGCAACGATCCTTCCTCGGTTGGTATCAGCTTTGAAACGATCGACAGCTCCGGAGAAATCGGCTTCATAGGCGCCCGAGCGATTGTGACAGGCGCCGCGCGGACTGACCGCCAGGCCGAGCGCCATGCTCTTCAAGCTGCGCGGCTCGTAGCCGGGCAGCTCCAAGCCTTTCACATGCATGGCCCAGTAATCGCTGCCGTTGCCGAGGACCTGCGCGGCGCGCCGTGAACCCTCGGCGAGCAGCGTTCCTAGAGCGCGCCGCTCGGCAATCGCTTCGAGCGCCGCCAGCAGCGCCTCGGCGTTGCCAAAGCGCAGGCCGTTGAAGTCCGGCAACAGCCCTCTCTCGCCGCATTCCATCGCCCAGGCGAGCGTGCCGCCGGCGCTGATCGTGTCGAGACCGTAGCGGTCGCAGAGCTGCGCCGCCTGGAGCACGACGTTGGGATCTTCAATGCCGCACAGCGGGCCGAGCGCAAAAAGGGTCTCGTATTCGAGACGCTGCTCGTCGCCGTCGAGCGCTTTGAACAGGCGCTCGCATTGAATCGTGCAGGCCGCGCAGCCGTGGCGACGGCTAAAATTGTTTTCCGTCAGCGTCTCGCCGCTGAGCGCGTCGGCGTGATCAAAGGTCGATCGTTGAAAGTTGCGCGTCGGCAGCGTGCCGAGTTGGTTAAAAACCGATAAATTCGCCACCGTGCCGATCTCGCGATACTTGTCGGTGACCGAGCTAAGGCTGCGTGCGCGCAGAGCCTGGGCAATTTTCTCAACGCCCGAGGAATCGGCCACAGCGGTGCTGCGATCGCCGCATAGCGCGATCGCTTTTAGGTTCTTCGATCCCATCACGGCGCCGACGCCACCGCGGCCGGCGTGGCGGCCTTCGTTGCTGATGGTCGCGAAACGGACGAGATTTTCGCCGGCTTTGCCGATGGCGGCGATGCGAACGCTTGCGCCGCCCAGCTCGGCGCGAATGGCTGCTGCGGTATTAATGGGGCTCTTGCCAGCCAGTGTCTCTGCGCTGCGAAATGCGACGTTGTCGTTGTCAATAAAGAGATAAGCCGGTTTTTCCGCTCGTCCGGTGATGACGATGGCGTCAAAACCAAGCCGTTTTAGCTCTAACGCAAAATGGCTGGAAGAGAGCGAGTCGGCGATAAACCCAGTCAGCGGCGACTTGGTGACGACGGCATATTTCGCCGTGGTGGTAAGGCTGGTGCCGACTAGAGGAGCGCTCACGAATATTAACGGATTGTCTGGCGAGAACGGGTCGACGCCCGGTGGCGCGTATTCATAGAGGAGGCTCGTGCCCAGACCGATGCCGCCAACGAAAGCGCGCAAACGCGCTTCTTCGATGTCGCGCCGGACGATTCGTTGCGAGGTCAAATCGACATGCAGCAAGCGGCGGTGAAAGCCGTACATCGCTCAACCTCCGGCATCGGCGGAGAGTAAAAAAATCCTATCCCCGGAGTTGATTTTGGCGCTTGGGGATCGCTCGAAATGGAGGCCGTTGATGTTGCAGGTGTAGCCGGCGGTCAGACCGTTAGCACCGATGATTTTGCCGCGCAGCTCCGGCAAGCGTTCAGCCAGGGCGTTTAAAACATGTGAGAGTGTCGCATCGCGCGGCAATGAGAGTGCGACGTCTCTTCTCTTTGCGACCATGCGGGCCACGCCAAAGAGTTCCACGGAAACTGCGATTGGGTCGGTCATTCTTGATTCCCAGAGCTGCAGCGCGGCGTGGTATTCCTCGGGCGAGTTCATGTTGAGAAAGCTCAAGCCATCGGGGTCCAAGCGGCGGATTTCGTCTTCGTGAACTTTACGCGTACGAACTTTGTCGTACAGAAAAATCGGCCGCAGCTCGTTGCGGTCCAGTTGGTCTTTGAGCAACGGTGTGCAGCTCGTTCGATAAACCGCGTGCAGCGGCTGGTAGCGATCTTCCCAAAACGGTACCACGACGTCGAAGTTAGAGATTTGAGAGATCAGATTCGAGATCAAAGTAAGATTGAGAAACGGCGCATCACAGGATGTCACGAAACACACTTCTTTGGTTGAGGCGTTGAGTCCATGGTAGATGCCGCTCACAGGACCTTGGTAGGCGACGTCGTCGCGCACCACTAGAGCCGGTATTTTCGGCAGCTCTTGGTCCGGTGCTGCGACAACAACGGTTTCGGTGAACATTGTACTCAAATGTCGGAGGACATGCGTGATCAGTGGCTCGCCATCGAAAGGTAACAGCGCTTTGGGCCGGCCCATGCGCGAGCTTTTGCCGCCGACGAGAATAACAGCGGTGGCGTGATCGAGAACAGAAGCCATAAGACAGCGTAGGGTCGGCGCAGCGGCATAGTCAAGGCGCTTCGTGCACTGTGTAGGGGCGATTCATGAGTCGCCATCACGAAACATACCCAGGCGGTGGTCTGTGTAGGGTGCGCCGTGCGCACCATCCGGAAACGGTGCGCACGGCGCACCCTACGGGGATTCGGTCGGGCTTGAGCGGAAATTAATACCGGCCTCGCGCGGTCTGCGGCGGGAGCTCTTCTTTTTCCGCCGATTGTACGCGCACGGCGCAGGCTTTGTACTCGGGGATCTTCGCCAGAGGATCGACGGCATCTATTGTAAGCAGGTTGGCGGCGGCCTCGTGGAAATGCATGGGAATGAAGACCACGCCGACCGTGGTTCGCTGCGTTACCCACGCTCGCAGCACGACGGTGCCGCGGCGCGATGAGACCCGCACGGCTTGGCCGTCTGCGATTTTCAATTTGGCCGCGTCGGCGGGATTGATCTCGACGCGTGCCTGCGGAAAGAGATCGTCGAGTTGCGAGTGGCGCGTCAGCGTGCCGCCGTGCCAGTGTTCCAACACACGCCCGGTGGTGAGGATGAACGGATATTCCTCGTCCGGCATCTCGACGGCGGGGACGTACTCCAACGGATGGAATTTGCCTCTGCCGCGGGGAAACGTGTCGGTGAACAAATACGGTGTGCCGGGATGGTTATCGTCCCAGACGGGAGTCTGCAGGCCACCTTTTTCAAGCCGCGGATATTTTACGCCGGCATATTCCGGCACCACGCGGCCCATCTCTTCGAGTACCTCGGCGGGCGATTGATACGACCAGAACGCAGATTTTGGTCGACCGAGCTTCTTTTCGATGCGTTGCGCGAGCGCGCAGTTGATCTGCCAGTCGGCGCGCGCTTGGCCGCGCGGTTCGATGGCTTTGCGCACGCGCTGGACCCGGCGATCGGTGTTAGTGAAGGTGCCATCTTTCTCGGCCCACGACGTTGCCGGCAGAAACACGTCCGCATAGGCGCCGGATTCGTTGATGAACAGATCCTGGGCTGAAAGAAATTCTAACTGCTCAATCATGTGGCGCGCGTGGTTCAAATTGGGCTCGGACATCATCGGATTCTCGCCCATGATGTGCAGCGCGCGCACACCGCCGGGGTGAACTGCATCCATGATCTCAGTGGTGGTCAATCCCAAATGGCGATTGAGACCGCCGGCTTCGACATTCCACGCCTGCTCGAATCGGCGTGCTGCCGCTTCGCTGTCGACGCGCTGATAGCCGGGATAGTGCCAGGGCATGGCGCCGGAGTCGGACGCGCCCTGGACATTGTTCTGGCCGCGCAGCGGATTGAGCCCGGTGCCTTGGCGGCCGATGTGGCCGGTGAGCAATGCCAGGTTAATCAGCGACATCGCGTTGTCGGTGCCGTGAGAATGCTCGGGAATGCCCAGGGCCCAATAGATTGCCGCGTTCTTCTCGCCGGCGTACATGCGCGCGGCTTGAATAATCAAATTCCTGTCGACGCCGGAGATCTTTTCTGCGTATTCGGGCGTGAACTTTTCCAGCGATTTGACAAACTCAGTAAAATTTTCAGTGCGACGGTCGATGAAGTCCTGGTTGTAAAGCTTCTCTTTCACGATGACATGCGCCATGGCGGAGAAGAGCGGCACGTCGGTGCCGGGCTTTTCGGGCAGCCAGAGCGCCGCATAGTTGACCATCTCGACGCGGCGCGGATCGACGACGATCAGCTTGGCGCCGTGCTTTTCGACGGCGGCTTTCATCTGCAGTGCGATGATCGGATGAGTTTCTGCCGTGTTCGATCCCGTCACGATGAAAACATCGTTGTGAATCACTTCGGCGGCGGTGTTGCTCATCGCCGAGGAGCCCACGGCCATCTGCAGTGCGACAACGGAACCGGCGTGGCACAGCCGCGTGCAGTGGTCGACGTTGTTGCTGCGAAACAACGCGCGGAAGAGTTTCTGCAGGAGATAATTGTCTTCGTTGGTGGCTTTGGCGCAGCAATAGACCGCCATGGCCTTGGCGCCATCGCGCTGGTAGATCTCGACCATGCGGCTGGCGGTGTAGTCGAGAGCTTCGTCCCAAGTGACTTCGTGCCATTCAGCACGGTCGAAGGCTTGCGTGCGCGCGCCGGGTTGCTGGTGAGTTTTTCGAATCAACGGCGTTGTGACCCGGTCTCTGTTGTAGATGAAGTCGTAGCCGAAGCGGCCTTTGACGCAGAGGTTGCCGTGGTTGACCGTCGAATCGAAGGGCGAGGTGACTTTGTAAATGTAGTCGCCTTTAATGTGCAACTGCAGGTTACAGCCGACGCCACAGTATGGACAGGTGGTCGGAACGACGCGATCGGCGGTGATCATGACTTCCTCCGGCGCCGGTTGCTGCCCCGGGTCGCCTGCATGATTTCGCTTAAGTCTTTTCCCTGTTCGAGCAGGGCTTCGCGCTTGGGTTTGAGCGCCCCGGTGGGGCAGACGCCAACGCACTGGCCGCAGAAGACGCAAGTAGTTTCCGGCATCGACTTATCGAAGAACGTGCCGATGCTGGTGTCGAAGCCGCGGCCTTTGAAGTTAATCGCATAGGTGTACTGCGCGTCGTCGGCGCAGACCTGGACGCAGCGCCAGCAGAGAATGCACTTGTCGTAGTCGCGGACATACATCGGGTTGTCGTCGAGCAGTTCGCGCTCGCGCTTTTTCGCATCGACGAATCGTGACCGGTCGGCGTGATAGTCGGCGATAAACTGTTGAATCTCCGGTGCCTCGGCGAGATCCACGGCGGAGTTGAGCATTTCCAAAATCGTGCGACGACTGCGCTCGGCGCGCGCGCTCAACGTCGTGACCCTCATGCCCTCGCTCACGCGGCTTAAACAAGCCGGCAGCAACGGCCGAACTCCTTCAACTTCAACGACGCAGATGCGGCACAGCCCATTCGCCGTACAATGGTCGTGATAGCAAATCGTCGGCACCTGCTTGCCGAGCTGCTCCGCCGCTTTGAGGATGGTTGTCCCGGCGGGAACGGTGACGGATTGGCCGTCGATGGTGAGAGTGATGTCTGCCATGGGCGATCTCTATAGCTATGCACTGGGAATGATTGCACCACGAAGCAGACGAAGGACACGAAGTTCGGAATCCTTTGTTCCGAAACCTTCGTGATCTTCGTGTCCTTCGTGGTGAGTGCTATTTCTTTGCATCGAATAATTCCGGCCATAGTTTCATGGCGCTCAGCACCGCTGTGGCCGCAGTCTGGCCCAGGCCGCAGAGCGATGCGTCGATCATCGTGCCGCCGATATCGGACAGGCGCTCACGGTCGCCGGTGATTGCGTGATTGCGCGCGCCGCGGTCGAGAATTTCGTACTGTCGCTGACTACCGAGTTGGCATGGATAGCATTTGCCGCAGCTCTCGTCGGCAAAGAAGTGACCAAGCCGTTTCAGCATATCCCGTAGGTCTGCGCTATCGTCGAAAACCACTATGGCGCCTGAACCGAGGGGCAATTCGGCCGCGCGCAGGTCTTCGAACGTCAGTTTCACATCCAAATCTTTCTCCACAGCGAAAGCCCCGGCGGCGCCGCCCATGAGCACGGCTTGCAGCTTGCGGCCCGGATTCAACCCGCCAGCGAGATCGAGGAGCAAATGACGCAACGTCACGCCGAAGGGGACTTCGTAGAGCCCTGGTTTCTGCACTTGCCCCGACACACAGAAAAGTTTGGGACCCGGTGAGCGCTCCGTCCCAATCTTGCGATATTTAGTGGCACCGCGCGCGATGATCAGCGGCACATTGCAGAAAGTTTCGACGTTGTTAATGATCGTCGGTTTTTGAAACAAGCCGTGGGTAGTGGGGAAGGGCGGCTTGATGCGCGGCAGACCGCGCTTGCCTTCAATCGATTCCAGCAGCGCTGTCTCTTCGCCGCAGATGTAAGCGCCGGCGCCGAGGCGCATTTCGATGTCGAAATTCAATGGCGAACCAAGAATGTTTTTACCGAGCATTCTTGCTTGGCGCGCCTCGTTCACCGCGTTACTTAAGATTCTGAAAGCGGCGGGATATTCGCCGCGCACGTAAATGTAGCCCTGGCTCGCCCCCACTGCATGGGCGGCAATGATCATGCCCTCGATCGTGCGGTGCGGGTCTTCTTCCATCAAGATGCGATCTTTAAACGTACCGGGCTCGGACTCGTCGGCGTTGCAAACGATGTACTTGGGTTGGTCTGGCGCAGCGGCCGCGCCTTCCCATTTGATTCCTGTCGGAAATGCGGCGCCGCCGCGGCCGACTAGTCCCGCCGTTTTTACTTCGGTGATGACCGCTTGCGGCGTCATCGTCAGAGCTTTCTTGAGGGCGGCGTAGCCACCGCTTTTTTGGTAATCGGCCAGCGCCGTCGGACGGCCGGCGCCACAATTGCTGGTGAGTATGCGAATATCGCCGCCGACGAAACTTTCGGGGCTCTGCCCGGTTGCTGCACAGATCGCCGCCGGGTTGTTCGAATCTGCTTTGCCAACCGCCTTCTCGCCCACAAGCGCTGCTGGCGCATGATCACACAAGCCGAGGCAAGGCGCATGCTCGACCGTAAACTCACCGTTGGTGCTGACATCACCCGGCGCAACGTTTAAATGATTACACAGAGACTCGGCCAGCCCATCGGCGCCGGCAAGGGCGCAACTCGGTGAGCTGCAAGCCTGGATGACCGTGCGGCCCACCGGTTCGCTGTGTAACATCGCATAGAAATCGATGACGCCGAAGACATCGGCAAGGGGGACGCGCAACGTACGCGCAACTTCTGCCGCGACCGGCTCAGAGACCCAACCCTGTAAGCGTTGGGCAAGATGCAACGCGGGTAGCAGCGCCGTGCGGCCTTGCGGCGCAATTTCGGCAAGCGCTTTGCGTAGCAGTTCGAGGTCGGCGTCGGTCATTCTATCGTCGCTTGGCTTGGCGTTGATAGAATGATCGTGCCTCACATACTCATGCTGTGCAAGATGTGGCTATGAGTGGAAAATCCGACTTTCGGGAACATGTGTCATCCTGAGCGCCAGCGAAGGATCTGCTTTTCGCGCACTTGCAGGAAGCAGATTCTCCGCGGTTGGCTCAGAATGACAGTCCGCGTGTCTTTCGAATAGAGGGACTCTACGGATTATACGGGCAATCCAGCGCTGCCTGCTTCATCTGCGCATGCAGATCGACCATGGTCAGCGCGCAGTATTCGAGCGGGTAGCCGACGCGGAACTCGACGCTCTCTTGCAGGGCGCGGGTGAGCACGGTGCGGTTGAAGGCGCCGTGGCCCATCGCTTCCTCGCCGCCTTCGCCGAGGGTGTGTGTGTCCATGTCGGCTTCTTCATGGGTAGAAAAGTAGATCGCGGCTTTTTTACTGAAGCCGTAGTGGGTGGTGAGCGCGGTAAACCATTGACCCGACCACATCGAGAGCGATTCCTCAAACACGTGCAGGCCCCAGAGCTCGACGATGGAACCGTCGATGAAAATCTTGTGGCAGTAATCGTTGATGGCCCGCGCCGTCGGCAGATACGGGTCTTCGAGCATTTCTTTTTTGTTCAAGCCCATTTTCTCGGCGGTCTGCAGCAGCACCAAGACATGGCCCGGCGCCTTGGGGGAAATCAATTCGTCGGCGATCTTGGCGCAGAACGGGCCGATCAGATCGAAATTGCGTACGAAGAAGGGTAGGTGAGTGTAGTAAGAGACCGCGTTGAGCGCGTTGACTTCCAACGAGAAGTGGCCCCAGTTTTTGAAAAATTGGCGGATCACCGGCATCGGCAACTTGCCGTCGCGGAGCTTGGTCATGAACTCGCCCTTGTAGATTTTTTCGTGGGCGTATTTGTAAAGCGTCTTGTAAAGGTAGTCGACGTACTCAAGGGCTTCTTTTTCGGTTAACTTCTCGCCGGCTTTCGGTTCTTTCATGAGGTGTGCTCCCGCGTAAAATTCTCAAGCGATTTTTAGGAGCTATCATCCATGATTTGGTGAGTCAAGGTAACGATTGAAATCTCATAGAGCTGCGTTAGATTGTTTCAAATGGCAACCCAACCTTCCAAAGAGCTGGAAACCTTTCCCAACCCACGTCCCGAGCGCGACTACGAAATCCACATGGAGTGCCCGGAGTTTACCTGCGTGTGCCCGAAAACCGGCCAGCCCGATTTCGCCACCATCGATATTCGCTACGTGCCCGATAAAACTTGTGTCGAGTTGAAATCGCTGAAGCTGTATTTGTGGTCCTACCGCAATGAGGGCGCGTTTCATGAAGCGGTGATCAATAGGATTCTCGACGACCTGGTGCAAGCGATTCAACCGCGCAGGATGACCGTGGTCGGCGACTTCAACGTGCGCGGCGGCATTCATACTACGGTCACGGCATCGCATGGCTAACGGCTGCGAAAAAAAATCGCTTGTGAATAAGTTGTTTGTAACCCTGTGAGCACGCTGTGTGAAGGCGTGTGGAAGTGGGCGCGCCGTCTGAAGAAACAACTTTCGGTGAGTATTTCGCAAGAAGATCTCGATTGGCGCGGGTCCTGCGCGCGTGTGTGAAATCGCACTTGCTTTCGTCGAAAGTTTGCATGATAAACGATTTTCTTTCGCGTTAACGGTTTGGGTGCTCGATGGCTACTCTCGACGACAATCTGCGCAAGGTTCCGCCGCAAAATCTCGAAGCCGAGTCGTCGGTGCTGGGCGGCGTTTTGCTTGACAATGAAGCCGTCAACCAGGTGCTGGAACTGTTGCGCCCCGAAGATTTTTATCGCGAATCGCACCGCAAAATTTTTCGCGCCATCATCGAGCTGACCGACCGCAGTGAGCCGGTCGATTTGATTACTCTCAGCGACTTTCTCAAGACCAAAAACGAGCTGGAATCGGTGGGCGGCACGGCGTACTTGGCGTCGCTCGCCGACTTTGTCCCCACCGCGGCGAACATCGTTTACTACGCCCGCATCGTGCGCGAGAAGTCGATCCTGCGCAGTTTGATCTCGACGGCGACTGATATCGCCAGCCGCGGCTACGAAGAGCAGGGCAACGTCGAGGAGTTTCTCGACAGCGCCGAAAAAGTCATCTTCGATATCTCGGAAAAAAAGATCAAAGCCGCGTTTGTCTCGGTCGGCGACATGATCAAAGACACGCTCAAAACCGTCGAGAAACTCTACGAGCGCAAAGAGATGATCACCGGCGTGGCGACGGGATTTGACGATCTCGATAAATTAACCGCCGGCTTGCAGCCTTCGGACTTGATCATCGTTGCGGGTCGCCCCGGCATGGGTAAGACTGCGTTTGCTTTGAACATCGCCACCAATGCGGCTTTCAAAGGCGTGGGCTGCGGCGTGTTCTCGTTGGAAATGGCCAAGGAGCAGCTGGTTCTGCGCATGCTCTGCTCGGAGGCGCGCGTCAACAGTTCTAAAGTCCGTTCCGGTTACTTAGGTGAGCGCGATTTCCCACAACTGGCAAAGGCCGCCGGCCGTTTGCACGAGGCGCCGATCTATATCGATGATACGCCGGCCATCTCGGTCTTGGAACTGCGCGCCAAGGCGCGCCGGCTGGTGCGCGATCGTTCGAAAAAAATCGGCTTGATCGTGGTCGACTATCTGCAGCTCATGCGCGGCATGGGCACGGCCAACAACCGCGAGCAGGAGATTTCCGAAATATCGCGTTCGCTGAAAGCGCTGGCGAAGGAATTGAGCGTGCCGGTGATCGCGCTGTCGCAGTTGAACCGCCGCGTCGAAGACCGCACCGAGAAGAAACCGCAGATGTCGGACCTGCGCGAATCGGGCGCCATCGAGCAGGACGCCGACGTGATCATGTTTATTTACCGAGAAGAGGTTTACAACCGCAACAACGACGAAGCCAAAGGCAAAGCCGAAGTTATCATCGCCAAGCAGAGAAACGGACCCACCGATACGGTAAATCTCGCCTTTCTCAACGAGTTCACGCGGTTTGAAAACTACACCGAGCGCGATCCCTACGGCGATTCGCTCGAAGACGCCGAAGACGCGTAGCAAGCGCTACGCGCACCGCAGATTCCAAATTCCACTGTCATCGGCACTGGCTTTACAGACGAAGTTAGAAAGAAGCCGCCGCCACGATCACCTACACCTATCGGGGCTTGACCAAGTCCGGGCTGCCTCGCGAGCCGATGGCTGCCCGGGCTATTTCCGGAACAAGTAAGGTAGGCCTGCGCAATCACGACAATCACCCGCCGTTAACTGACGGCGCACTGCTCAAATTACTCTGCCCCCTTACCGCCCGAATCGTGCGTGTACCAGTCCTTGTGCAGCGACCATTGCTGGCAGCTCAAGCAAGTCGTCCAGCGCCACTGATGTCGGCAGCCAGGGCACAGACCGCGCGTTGTGAACGTGTTCCAGCTCGTGCCGCAGCCGCCAGCGAAAAAATCCGGCTCGGCGCAGTCCCAGCAGAGCCAACGGTCGGCTGCTCGCGGCCGCCAGGCGCACCTTGGGCAGCGGATGCGATGGAAATCCGGCGTCTCGGTGCGGCGCGTGCGCGGCTTTTTTTCGATTTGCTCCGGCGGCGGCGTGTTCTGGAGTCCGAGCCACGGTTCAATGAGCATGGTCGACATCGTCGGAATTCCAAGCGGATTGCTTTGCGGTAACACTACGCTTACGATGCGGCCATTTCACCGCGAATGCAACGTGTAAATATGTCCGCTTCACATTCAAAAGGAGTAGCCATGAGACAGGAGTTCTCGCTTCGATACGTCATTGGCATAATGATGATTGCCGTATTCTCGCCGCGCGTCTTCGCCGATCCCTATCCACCTGTCGATCAGAAGCGCCCGCCGCTGGTGCTCAAAGCGCACGGAGTTTTCTGGGCCGGCGGTGAGATCGTCAGTCGCACTCAAGCCGGTACGCAGAGCGCTGGCGATTTGAAAAGCGTTCCCTACAACCAGCAGCAAATTCTCGTTGGCCAGGCCTACGTCGAATATTTCATTCCGGCGAAGCTGCGCAATGGCAAGAATACCATTCCGATCGTCATGGTGCCCGGCGGCGCGTTGATCGGTGTGCATTTTCTCACCACGCCGGATGGGCGCGAAGGTTGGGCGCATTATTTTCTGCGCCGCGGTTTTCCGGTCTACATCGTCGACGTGCCGGGGCGCGGGCGCGCCGGTTTCATGCCGGATGCGTTCAACGATGTGAGAGAAGGCGTGGCGCAGCCTAAGACTCAGCCCGTCGCGCGGGCGTGGGACAGCTCGGCTTGGCTGGAGTGGAACACCGGTCCGCTGCCGGCGCCGTCGCCCAAACATGGGCCGCCTGATCCGAGCTGTATCGGCAACGACGCGCGTGATCCGAACAATCCACCGGTGTACTGCAATGGCAACTTGATGCCGGCTCTAGATACCGAAGGCTACAAACATTGGCTCGGTGCTCTGGTGCCTGAAGTGGCGGTGCCGGGCGGCAGCGACCCTGGGCTGCTGGCGGTGATGAAAAGAGTTGGGCCGGCGATTTGGCTCGGCCACTCGCAGGCTGGGACAACCGGCGGGCGCTTGAGCAACAACAATCCGGAATATTTCAAAGCCGTCATCGGCATCGAGCCTGCGGGCGCATGTAACGTCCCAGCCAAAGTTGAAATCAGCGGCTTAGCCAAAGTGCCGCAGTTCAGCATCCACGGCATCAACCAAGTGGGCCGTCCAGACACCGTGCCTTGCCTCGACAACTACGCAAGAATACGGGCGGCAGGCGGTGACGCGACTTATCTATCGCTGCCCAAGCTGCCGATTACGCCGCTCTTCGATCGGATTCCACAAGCGGGCATCTGGGGCAACGATCACATCATGATGTGGAACAGCAACAGCGATCAGATCGCCGAGCTGGTGCTCCGATGGATTGAGAAGCACATTGAAAAGAAGAAAGTGAAAACGCCGTGGTGAACGATTACCAAAGCGTTTCCTTGCTCAGTTACGCGTATTTCGGATCACCATAGGTGATCAGCTCGATCAGGTTGTTATCCGGATCACGCAAGTACAAACTTGTGCCCGGCCCTAGTGCGCCGGAGCGGGCGACCGGACCGTCGATCGTTTGGATGCCGGCTTGCTTGAGAAAATCCTGCGCTTCTTGCACGGTGCCGTGCCATTGCAAGCAGAAATCCGCCGAGCCTCTGGCGTAGCCCGGCGCGAACGTGGGGCTCTCGGTCTCGTAGCGATCGATGACGTAGAGATTGAGCTTCTGCGTGTCGCTGATGCGAATGATCGGCCGCTTGCCGCGGCCGCCGGGGCGTTCTTGCCAGCCAGCGTCGAGGCCGAGTTTGCGATAGAACGCAAAAGTCTCTTCCAGGTCTTTCACAGTCAGCACCCAGTGGTCGATGGCTTCGATACTCATGATTCCCTCCGCTACAAAATTGCCTTTAGGCGCGATGAAAATCGGTCATTCTTCTTCCCAAGCTGCGGCGCATGCGCGGGTCGAGGCGATCGCGCAGGGCGTCGCCCACCAGCGTAAATGCCAGGATCACACCTGCCAACACTAGTCCGGGAAAAATCGCCAACCAAGGCGCGACTTCCAAAAAGTCCTGCGCGTCGCGGATCATGGTGCCCCAACTGATGTAGGGCACGGACAAGCCGAGGCCCAAATAGCTCAGCGATGCTTCGACGGTGATGGCGCGGGCAAAGTCGAGGGTCAATTGCACGGCGATGGGCGCCATGATGTTGGGGAGAATTTGTTTCATCAAGATGCGCATGGGCGTTTGCCCTAGGGCGCGCGCGGCGTGGACGTATTCGCGTTCTTTCTGCGTCAGCACGCCGGCTCTGACCAGGCGCGCATAGCGGGGCACCGAGCTGAAGGCGATGGCACACCAGAGCATGGCCACGCTCGGTCCCGCCAGCGCCACCAAGGCCATCGCCAGCACGAGAGATGGAAAAGCCATAATGCCTTCCATGACGCGTTGTATTAGCGCATCGGCTCGGCCGCCTAAATAACTGCCGATGGCGCCCAGCGGGGCGCCGACGAGGAGAGCTAAAAGGACGGCGCCGGCGGCCACCTGGAGGCTGACTTGCGAGCCGGCGATGATGCGCGTGAGGACGTCTCTGCCGATCCGGTCCGTGCCCATCCAGTGCGCCGCGCTCGGCGCTTGCATGCGGGCATCGAGGTCGGGCGCGTTGGCGTCGTAGGGCGCGTAGCTCGGTCCGAGCAGCGCAACTAGAACGTAGAGCAGCAGCAGAAAGCCACCGACCAGCGCCCGATAGTCGCTGCGCGCGAACGCAATCAGAGCGCGGGTTGCGCCCGGTGCACGGGATGCCGGACGTTCGAGGAACGGCGGCGCATCGGTGGCTTGGGCATCCATAACTATTGGTACTGCACCCGCGGGTCGACTGCGGCGTAGAGAATATCGACGATCAGATTGACGATAATCACCAGAAATACCATGAACAGGACCACGCCCTGAACCACGACGAAGTCGCGGGTGTGGATCGAGTTCAGCAGTAGATAACCGATGCCGGGATAATTGAACACGGTTTCGACGATGGTGATCAGCCCGCTCAAGTAGGCCATCTGCAGGCCGACGACGGTCAACGTCGTGATCAGCGAATTGCGCAGCACGTGCTTCCACATCACCAACCTTTCGCTGAGGCCTTTCGCTCGGGCGGTGCGGACGTAGTCCTGGTGCATCTGTTCGAGAAAGTCCTGGCGCTGAAAGCGCAATACCGTAGCGGCGATGTTCAGCGCCACGATCGTCATCGGCAGCGCGAGATGGCGTAGGAACCCGACGAAGTTTTCTTGCGGCTTGGTGTAGCCAATTGACGGCAGCCATCCCAAGTGCACCGCGAAAATCAGCACGGCGACCAAGGCCAGCCAAAAGGTCGGCACCGAGACGCCGAAAATGACGAAGCTCGTGGCCAGATGATCCCACTTGGTATTGTTGTGAATGGCCGCGAGCACGCCCGCGGGCACGGCGATGATCACCGCCAAGATCAGACCGCCGAGCATCAGGTACATCGTCGGCACCAAACGGGCGACGATGACTTGCAGGGCGGGCGTGCGGTAAGTGATGGAGCTGCCAAGGTCGCCTTGGAGCATATTCCACAGCCAGTTGAAGTATTGCACGATCAGCGGCTTGTCCAAGCCCAAGCGCACGCGCATGGCGTCGTAGACCTCTTTTGACACTTGAGCGCCGTCCACCGCGCCGAGCATCACCATGACCGGATCTCCGGGGACGATCATCATGACGAAGAACACCACCATGGTGACCACCAAGGCCATGGGAATCAATTGCATGAGGCGCCGTGCGATATAACCCATCAGCATTGCTGAAGCTCCTGCCTAATGGTCGTTCTACCCTGCTGCGCGGTTGTACAACAAAGGCTCGAACCCTGACAAGCTCGCAGTCGGTTCGCGTCGAGAAATCCTTGACAGCGGTTTCGCGGCGATGTTAAGCCTTCGACAGCTTTGGTGAATCGCATTTTCCGGTTATCTATCGACATTGAAGTCGCCAACGGAGGTTGCCCGATGAAGCATTGGATTAGGAAAAGGTCCGTCATGTTTGCGGCGGTGCTCTGGTTGTTAACCGCGGCAGCAGCCCAGGCGGCTTCGGCCCCGGTGTTGCAATCGCCGGCTCCCGGCAAACCGCGCTCTGGAGGAACGCTGCGGATGGGTATTGTCAAAGACATCGGCACGCCCATTCCCTTTGTCGCCTACACGTCCACCTCGCAGTATGTGAAGGACAACATGTACGAGCCGCTGCTGATGTTTGACCAGAAGGGCGAGATTCATCCCTGGCTTGCCACCGTCTGGACGCCCAACGCCAATTCCACCGAGTGGACGTTCAAGCTGCGCCAGGGCGTGAAGTTTCACGACGGTCGCGAACTGACGTCTGCCGACGTAGTCTGGTCGGCAAAGCATACTATGAATCCCGCCAACGGCGCCGCGGGACAAGGCCAGCTGGCTGGCAATGTGCGGGACGTGATTGCCGTAGACAAGCACACGGTGAAATTCATCACGCCGGGGCCGCGCGGCTTGCTGCCCGAGTTGCTGGCGGACACGTCGATTTTGCACATTGCGCCGAGAGAATCGATGGCGCCCGGCCAACAGGAAATGACGGGGGGAGCGCCGCCGCCGGGCACCGGCCCATTCAAGTTCAAGTCGTGGACGCCCGGGCAGGAATTCAACGTGGTGCGCAACGAACAGTATTGGGGCGGCGCTCCCTATCTGGACGGCGTGCGTTTCCAGGTCATCATCGAAACCAATTCGCGCGGCGCCGCCATCCAGGCCGGCGATCTCGACTGGACCGAGCGCCTGGGGCCGACGTTTGTGAAGCGCATCGAAAGCGGGCAGCTCAAAGGCTTGCACTATGCGCCCATCGGCCAAGCCGGACTCGTCCAGCTGGTGCTCAACACCGAGCTCGCGCCTTTGAACGACGTGCGCGTGCGCCGCGCCATCGCGCTATCGCTGGACCGAGAAGCGATTTTGAAAGAGGCCACCTTTGGCTATGGTGTTCCGGTGCAGAGCTGGGCGTCAGCGGGCAGCGACTGGGAGAACACCATTGGCTTTAAGTGGCAGAGAAATATCGAAGAGGCAAAGCGCTTGCTCAAAGAAGCCGGCTACGCGGGCAAGCCGATTACCCTGGGGGCGACGCGCGGGCAGGACGACCCGTGGACCGAAGCGGTGGTGCGGCACGCCGCCGATGCGGGGATCAAGTTCGCGATTCAAAACCTGGCCGGCGCCGAGCTTATCCAAAAGACCGTCGCCGGTGAGCTGCATGTCTCCGTCTATGGCGGTGGCGCCAACGGCGAGCCGTTAGTGGGCAATATGCAATACATTTCTTGCAGCAACGGCAAGGCGGGCGTCGGCAATGTTTCCAACTATTGCACGCCCCAGTTGGAAAAGTTGCTCAATCAGTACATGGAAGAGTCGAGCCGGGCCAAGCGGTTGGCGATCTGGAAACAAGTAGCGCACAAGTTTTTCATAGAAGACGTCGCCTACTTCCCCCTCGGCTGGGCGAACACGCGCAACTATGTCTGGCGCGACAAGGTAAAAAACTGGTCGCGCGGGCCAGGACAGGAATACACCCACGCCAAAGGCGGGCTGTGGCGGACGTGGCTGGAACAGTAAGAATTCGGAGGCACTCACCGCGGAGACGCCGAGTACGCTGAGTTCGGAAAAAGATAGAACCACGAAACACACGAAAATCACGAAAATATCCTGAGTTGTTTCGTGATTTGCGGGTGCTTCGTGGTTTCTTCTTGATTCTGATCTCTGTGCCCTCAGCGGCTCTGTGGTGAATCTTCCGAGGAGGATTCATGGCAACCCTGAAAATGAAATATGGCGTTATCTCCGCTGACGATCACGTCCAAGAAGCGCCTGACGTGTGGACGAAGCGAATGTCCAAAGCTAAATTCGGCGATGACATCCCGCACATCGTCACTTTGCCGGATGGCAGCCAGACCTGGGCGCTCGGTGGCAATGCGCAGGGGTTTGGCGGCTTGGCGCGCATCTCCGGCGTCAACGCCAAAGTGCGCACTTGGGACGATGTTCCGGCGTCCACTTACCTCGCCAAGGATCGCCTGAAGATTCTCGACGAAGAAGAAGTCGACGCCTCGGTGCTCTTTCCCAACATCATCGGCATCACCAATCAGAATTTCCAGAAAGAGGGCAGCGAGGAGTTTCGCTTGGCGTGCATTCGCGCCTACAACGACTGGCTTATTGAAGAGTGGCAAGATTATTCGCCAAGGTTTATCGCGCAGTGCGTGACGCCGATGTGGGATGTGAAGCTGTGCGTCGAAGAAATCCAGCGCGCGGTCAAACGCGGCCACAAAGCGCTGGCCTGGCACGGCGCGCCGCACGTGCTCGGCTTGAAACACTTCAACGATCCCTATTGGTATCCGGTCTTCGAGACCTGCTGCGACTTGGATGTGCCGCTGTGCTTGCACTCCACCGCTTTGCCAGCATTGCCATCGTGGCCCTCGCTGGAGCCCGGTGCCAGGCTGGCGCTAGGTGTGTCGATGACGTTTGTCAGCCATATGGAAATCGTGTCGAATATTCTCTACTCCGGCGTGTTTGAAAAATTTCCCAAGCTAAAAACCATCAGCGTCGAAAGCGGCGTGGGCTGGCTGGCCTATCTATTGGAAGAGCTGGACCATGAGTTCGACGAGCGCAAAGTCGCTCAAAACACGACCCTCACGAAGAAGCCCAGCCAAGTTTTTAGCGCCAACATGTGGGCGACGTTTTGGCATGAACGCCACGGCATCCGCAGCGTCGATGAAATTGGCGTCGACAAGATCATGTATTCAACGGACTATCCGCACGGCACGACCACCTGGCCCAAATCGATCTGGTGCCGGACTCATTCGCTACAGGATGTGGAATCGGTCGAGGACCGAAAAAAAATCCTGATGGACAACGCCATCGCGCTCTTCAAGCTCGACGTCGACAAGTCACACATCGAACAACCGCTGTACAAACCCGGCCCGATCAAAGTCGGGCCGATGCCGGAGGTCATCAAGCCGGAGAAGGCGAGTGTGTGAGAAGCAACGCAACCCAATGCAGCCGGAGAATCAATGTCTACCTGCGGCAGACCTACATCGGCGTAAGGACCTTAGAAGTCTGAGAAACTCACCGGCGAGCGGTGTCAGCGGCCGCTCTCTACTGTAGACGATCCTTTGATCAACCGTGAGGTCGATGGGAAATTTGATGGCTTTGAGCTTTCCTGTGCGTAGCTCCTCGGTAACCGTATCTCGATAGACGATCCCGATTCCGGCTCCTGCCCGAACCAACGACTTGAGTGCAGCCACACGCACACAGGGACCACTGGACGCGAGTTCTACCTGGGGCACGTCGACCAATCACTACGGATACTACATGCCGCAAGGTGCAGGAGGACCGGCATTTCCGGTCGTTACAACCTGGCGCACCGAGCAGCATGGGACGGGAAATTATATCTGGGCTGAGCAATATCACGATGGTTTGGGTCGGGTGCGGCTGACCCAGCGTGAATACAGCACGCCTGGTTCTATCATAGTCACTGTCGCCAACTACAACTCGCGCGCACACACATCGTTACCAACGAGAGCGGTAGCAAGGTTCAGCGCAACGAGTATGCCCCATGGGGCACTTCATCCGTCTCCGAAGGCGCGACACCCGGCAGCCCAGCCAACACCGAACTGACCCACCGCTTCACCGGTCAAGAGCTCGACCCAGAAAGCGGTCTCTATTACTACGGCGGCCGCTATTACGATGCGGAGCTCGGCCGCTTCATCAGCCCCGACCCGTTTGTTCAGGACCCCGAAGACCCGCAGAATCTGAACCGGTACAGCTATGTTCTGAACAACCCGCAGAGTTACATCGATCCGAGCGGGTACGCTTCGGTTTCCCTCACGAAAATTCTTAACATCATTCGTTTTGCTACCGCAGTCATTGGCGGAATCGCGGGGATGGTGGAAGCTAACATGCTAGAATTTCAGACACATAACCAGGCGCTTCTTGATTTCAACAACCAAATGATTCAAAAGAATGCCGCCGAATTGGCGTATTTGAGGTGTGACGTAGATTGTGGTGCGCTGTTTACAGAATTTAGTAATCTTCCAGCGCCACAGATGCCGTCCGCAGGTTTTGGTGCAGGCGTCGGAGGTGGATCGAGTTTTCACGGTACAGCACTGTATACGGCGTACGCGTTAGAATACGGATCTGGTGTGCCCTCGGCAAGAACTCAGGAGTTCATTCGTGGCGTACAAAGTGGCAATATCCCAGTAACAAGCTCGGCTGGCGCCGTCGCCAAGACAGCAGGACATCACCAAGCAAACGTAACACTTAGAAATGCAGAAGGTAGGGTAATACATCGTGGTAGGGTGGTCAGCGGAAACATGACGGATGAGGAGAAAGCCCTTGGTTTTCCAAAGAACACGTTAGCGTCTCACACTGAAGCGCGTGCCATCCGCAATACACCCTTAAGGCCAGGCGAGTCGTTAACAATAACTGGTCAAAAGCCGCCGTGTCCCGTTTGCAAAGGAACTATGAATAAGGCTGCGAAAGAATCAGGGGCTGTGATAAGGTATCAATGGCGTGAGGGTGGCCAAACACATAGGTGGTATGCAGGAGAATAACGTGTAAGGGAGAAGCCATGGATTTTATTGCAAACGTAGCAAATTTTTCTGTGGACGATTCTGCATTAACCGTAGCCTTCGCCGACGATCGAGAAGATCCCCAAGATTATGTAATCCTATCTGTAGCGGCGCAGGAAAGTGAACAGGACCGAAAACTTGGTTTAGAAGGGGTTTACCTTGAGTTGTGTGCCGAGGGTCGGGGTGGGTATAAACTAATAGAGTCAATAATAACAGAAAACAACAAGGTGCAGATTCAGTTAGATCCCAGCCTTGCAAAGAAGAATGATTTGCCCTTGGAAATTCTGATTACTGTCAAACCTGCAATTACCACAGAAGTTTACGCGGGGATTTCAGAAATCGTTAGGCGCTTGCGTTGAATAATAGTCAAGGGACGCATTTAGGAACGCGGCCCCCAGATGTGTAAACAGTGCGTAGTTGATATAATTGATCAAAATCGATAGCCAGCCTGGGACACTGGGGAGCCATAAGGGGAGCCCTCAGTGTCAGGGTTGAATATATTATTTTATCGGATTTTAAGATCGTCTTACCGATGACACAGGATCCAATTTAGGTGTTTCCTAGCTCGATGAACTCCACCCTGACTCAAAAGTGCGACGCAGTTGAGTGAAATGACTGAGTAACTAAAACCGCGCGCGTCTATTTATACCTGCTTCGCCGATTGCTCTTGCCATTGCTCGATTCGAGGTTTCGAGAATTCCTGAAACGTCGAATCGAAAAGAGAGACACTTCAAAGATCGGGTGCGTATCTGCAATTCAATTCGAGGGTGCAGGAAAATAGGGTCAGCATGAATGAGTGAATGGCGACCACGCTGCATTTATCTGCCGGGCTGGCGACGATTCATTAACGTTACGCGGATGTCGGCGGTCTTCCAGAAACCCAAGGCTTTGTCCGCGTAAGCTCCGTTGTCTTCAGTGCACCCTTCGTTGATCAGATAAATTGGCTTGGGCAGTGCAATCGGTGGCCGTTCAAGGTTCAGGGCACGCCATTGTCCCGTGACGATGTCTCGATTGCGGGTCCGGTCGGTAAACGTGGTCGCGGCGACGTATTGAAACTCACCGGCGCAGAGATTTTCCAAGGCACGGAAAACATCGGCGAAAGAAAAATGCACCAGGCAATCGCGGCAGAGCAGCAGATCTGCTTGTGGCAACGGGTCCTTGGTTAGATCCAAGCGTACGAATCGACGTCCCGCGCTGCCGTACGAACGGGTATTCGCCGCGACGATCGCTTCGACAATATCCGCGCCGGTATAGTCGATGTTCGACCGATCGAGTTCTTTCATCCAGGAAAATTCACCGCAGGGAATGTCTAGTATCGACGAGATCGCGAAGCCTCTCAGAAACAGCGGTAACTGCTGTACCAAAGTCCGGGTTTGAGCGACGTCCGACCCGGTTCCTGACGCCGAGAATGCTCCGCCCCACGCCTTGGTCTCGTAAATCTGGGTGATGACCTGGTCGATGTCCTTGGACATCAGCTGGTAGCCGCGCAGCGTGCTCAATGCGGCCGATAGGACAGGAATCTTCTTGGCGATGGCTTTAAGAGTTGGCACGTCAAAGTGTCTTTGCGCAACTCATGGCGCGACTTATCTGCCGCCTTGGCTCTGCCGAGAGAGGACGAAGTTCACCATCTTCATGCTCATCACCACGTCTTTTTTCTGATTGAGCACTTCGATAGATGTGCGCACGATGCCGCGGTCGGGGCGCGACTCGGAGCGGCGCGCTTCCAAGACGGTCGCGCGCACCGACAGCACGTCGCCGGGGAAGACCGGTTTGGGCCAACGCAGCTCGTCGCCGCCCGGCGAGCCCAAGTTGGCGACGCTCGACAAATAATTCTCCACGTAAACCCGCATCATCAGCGCCGCGGTGTGCCAGCCGCTGGCGATGACGCCGCCGTAGAGGCTGTGCTTCGCCGCTTCTTTGTCGGTGTGATAGGAGAGCGGCACATAGCGCTCGCCGAAGTCGATGACTTCTTGTTCATCGACGGCGATGGCGCCGAATTCATGCACCGCGCCGGGAATGTAGTCTTCAAAGTAGCGGTCGTCGGGGGTTGTGGTGAAGGATGAACTGCTCATATTACGCAACCGCACTATTCTACTCGGTCGCGCCAGTAACCAGGTCTGCGGCTCTGGTGTGCAAACGCGACAATCCAAATATCTTCTTGTTCGATGAAAATAATAGAATAAGGAAAGCGTTTGACGAAAACCTGACGCGCGCCGAGCGATAGCGGAACAGTTAAAACCGGTGCTGCCGCTTGCGGAGCCTCGATAAGGCGCTCCATGGCGTCAGCGATGGCACTGCGGGATTCCTGGCCCAGACCCGTGCGTTGACGTTCGTACCAGCGTGCGGCAGCAATCAGCTCGTCCTCGGCTTCGGTAAGGACGACGACTTGTCTGCTCATTCGCCCGGCCGGTCAAGACGTTTTCGGACCTCCGACCATGGGCGTCCCTTTGCAGATCCTGATCGTATGCGTGCGATACGTTGCTCGATTTCGGCATTCCAGGCCGCTTCTACTTCCTGTTCAGGCTCGCCATCGAGGCTCCGAATAAGCGCGGTTGCGATCTCCGCGCGCTCGACTATGGGAAGCTGCATTACTTTAGATAGAATATCTTCTGCTGTCTTACTCATATCGCGATGTTATCGCCATGCAGGTTAGCTGTCCAGAGATCTGACACGTCTTACGTTGACACTCTTGTGGCCTCCCGAGCCCTGGTGATTCTTGCGACTTTGTTTCGGATGTCCTCTGCATGCAAAATATCGCTGATGATCGCCGCTGAATCGGCGCCCGCCTGCCAGACTTGGCTGACGTTGGTTTCGTTGATGCCGCCGATGGCGACGATGGGCAGGTTCACAGCGGCGCGAATTGCTTTGAGCATGGCCAAGCCGCGCGCCGGGTAGCCGGTGTCTTTGGTCTGCGTGCCAAACATCGGGCCGAAGCCGATGTAGTCGGCGCCGTTGTGTTCGGCCTCTTTGGCTTGCGCCAAATCGTGGGTTGAAATGCCGATGATCTTATTCGGGATGAGCTTGCGCGCGGCGTGCAGTGGCAGGTCTTCTTGGCCCAAGTGAACGCCGTCCGCTCCGCACGCAATGGCGATATCGGTTCGATCGTTCATGATAAAAGTGGATCGATAACGTTGGGTGGCCTCGCGAACCATCTTGGCCAACCCAAGAACCTCACGCGGCGGCATCGCTTTGGCGCGCAGTTGGACGATCTTGGCGCCGCCTTCGAGCAATTCCGCCAGGACCTCTTGCGGCGCGCGGCTTTTGATTTGCTCGGGGTCGAGCATGGCGTAGAGCGGCGGGAGAACCAGAGGCATGTTACGTGCTCTCTTTTTTGAGCTCGATGTGGAGATCGCTGATCTTCTTGCGCAGGGTGTTGCGGTTGATGCCGAGAATCTCCGCGGCTTTGATCTGGTTGCCTTTGGTTTTTTTGAGCGTCAGCGCGATCAGCGGCCGCTCGATTCTTTCGATCACGAGGGAATAGAGGTTGTCGACGTCAACGCCTTCAGTGCGGCGGAAGTAATCTTCGAGCTTGTGGTTGATGATTTCTTCGAGGGAAAGCTGATCGATTTCCAACGTGGCCAGCGGCGCTTTGCTTTGCAACGTAAAGTCTTTTGGGAACAAGATCGGGCTCGACGACAGCACGGCGGCGCGAATCAAAGTGTTTTCAAGCTCGCGCACGTTGCCCGGCCAGGAATGCTCGTCGAGTAGCTTTTGCGCCTCCAGTGATACGCCGGAAATTTGCAGGCCCATCTCGCGGGCGATCTTATCGATGAAGTAGCCCACCAGCTGCTGGATATCGCTGCGCCGCTCGCGCAACGGCGGCAAGTAGATCGGAATGACTTTCAGGCGAAAATAGAGATCTTCGCGAAGGCGCTTTTCGCGCACGGCTTTTTCGAGGTCCTGATTGGTCGCGGCCAAAATCCGCACGTCGGCTTTGTGGACTTCGCGGCCGCCAATGCGGCTAAATTCATGATCCTGCAGGACGCGCAAAAGTTTGGTTTGCAGTTCGACCGGGATGTCGCCGACTTCGTCGAGAAATAGCGTGCCGCCTTCGGCGAGCTCGAACTTGCCGATGCGCCGATCGAGGGCGCCGGTGAAAGCGCCTTTCTCGTGGCCAAACAGCTCACTTTCCAAAAGGTCGCGGGGGATGGCCGCGCAGTTGATGGCAACGAAGGGCTGGTTCCAGCGCGGCGAGTTGTAGTGAATCGTTTTGGCGACCAGTTCTTTGCCCGTGCCGCTCTCGCCCTGGATCAGGATCGTGGTCTGGGTGTCGACCACCTGACCGATGGTCTTGTAGACCTTTTGCATCGCCGAGCTGGTGCCGATGATATTCACGCCGGGCTCGAAGCGTTTTTTTACTTCTTCCTTCAGCTCGCGAAAATCTTGGGTCAGCTTGCGGCCGTCGACGGCGCGTTTTACCAGCACCAAAACTTCGTCGAGATCGAAGGGCTTGGTGATGTAGTCGAAGGCGCCGTTTTTCATGGCGCCGATGGCGTTGCGCATGGTGTTTTGCGCGGTCATGAGAATCATCGCGGTGTCGACCCCGGCCTCTTTGAACTCTTTGAGCAGTTCCAGGCCATCGGCGTCGGGGAGTTTAATGTCCATCAGCGAGACATCGAAATGGGTGTTGGTGAGCAGCTGGCGCGCGCTCTCACCGCTGGCGGCCGTCTGCACCCAGTAGCCTTCGTCTTCCAGAGCCTTTTTCAAGACAAAGCGCAGCGACTCTTCGTCTTCCGTGACGAGGATTTTCCCCTGGTCCATTTATGATTCTGCCACCACCAGCGAAACCTTAAAGGTGGTGCCTTTCTCTTCGGCGCTTTCGACGCGGATCAGGCCGCCATGTTCTTTGATAATCCGGTACGAAGTTGCAAGCCCAAGCCCGGTGCCGCTATTTTTCGTCGTAAAGAACGGCGAAAAAATCCGCGGCAAGTCTTCGTCGCGAATGCCCGCGCCCTCGTCGGCAATGTCGACCCAAATGAAGCGATTGCGACCGGCCCCTGGTTCGCGGATGTGAAAGTCGGTTTCCAATCGGGTGGTCACCGTCAGCGTGCCACCCCGTGGCATCGCCTGAAAAGCGTTTTTCACCAAGTTGAGAAAGACCTGGATCAACTGAGCGCGGTCGGCCCGTACCGGCGGCAGGCTGGGATCGAAGCGCTTGCGAACGTTGGTGGGTGCATGGGCTGCGGTTTGTCCTTCGAGCAGCAGCACATCGTCGAGCACCTCGTGGATGTTGACCGGGGCGAGGAAAAGCTCGGGTGGGCGTGCGAGATCGAGGAGTTGTTCGATTAGGTGATTAACCCGATCGACTTCGCGGACCATGATGTCGGTGTATTCTTTCAGCGAGCTCTGGCCGTCGAGTGAGCGCCGCAATAGTTGCGCGGCGCCTTTGATGCCGCCCAGCGGGTTGCGAATTTCATGGGCGAGACCGGCTGCTAGGGTGCCGAGCATCGCCAGACGGTCAGCCCTTTTTAGGTCTTCTTCCAGCTCGCGCCGGTGCTTGACGTCGCGTAGCAGGAGAATCGTGCCGAGAAACTGATGGCCGCGGGCTTGGAGCGGCGAGGCGGTGGCGCTGACCGGGATCTTTCGCCCCCAGCGCGTTAGCAAATCGCCTTCGGCGCGGGCGCTCTCTTGCCGGGGCGGCCAGGTCTTGCGCGTCAGATCGGTGATCCACGGCTCGCGCTTAAACAGTTGGTCGAGCGACAGCTCGCGCGCCCGCGATGATGAAATCTCGGTTAACATTTCGGCCGCTTCGTTGAAGATGACGATCTTGCCGTCGCCGTCGCTGACGACCACGCCTTCTTCCAGATTGGCGACAATCTGATCCCAGGATATTTCCGCGGCAGCGGTTTTCTTGCGGTTGGGCAGTGCCGACATGGATTTTCGCTTCGATACTGCGCTGGAGCATAGCAAAGTTCTGCCGCCCTTGAAATGCAGCGCGAGTCATTGAACCGGAGCGATCCGCAACCGGTTTCGGCGCGCGCAATGGGCCATAACTCCGCTCTAAGCCCACGCGGGTTTCAGAAACTGTAGGGTTTTCAGGAAGTTTTGGGGTATTGGGATTCGCCCATTGGGCGAGTTTTTTCTTGACTTGTATCTGGTTAGTGTTTTATATTT